>CAXNCP010000001.1:0-15502 GCA_964200935.1 Chlamydiia bacterium
ATAGATAGGGCTACACGTTCATCAGAGGCAAAAACCTCACTTCGGTTTTGCCAGGTCAAATCGGGTACTGAAGGACTCTTACGAAAAATAGGACTGCTCATAGCCTCCTTATAGAGCCCTCTATAATAAATAAAAATATTTATTTTATAATCTCTAAGGAAAGACTGTTAGGGTTGAGAAAAGGGAGGAATTTTTCTAAAAACCCTTAAAAAGGTTCCTGCTTTTAAGAAAATTTAGTTTGGAGGCTAAAACTGATTGATAAAAAGGGGGTTAGGTTGCTATAGTGTACCATATTCACCGCGAAAAATTCGCGTTCCTTACGGAGGGATGGCAGAGCGGTCGATTGCGGCGGTCTTGAAAACCGTTGAAGGGCAACCTTCCGGGGGTTCGAATCCCTCTCCCTCCGACTTTTTAATTCTCTTAACTCTCTATACTTTAAACGCTTAAAATTTCATTTCGTTTTTTTTTTATCTTTGAATAAAATTTAAGCGAAAATGATTTAAGGAATTGTATGATCGCACCAGTAAACGTAGATGGGATTTCCTTTTCCCAGATGCCGTTAGATATCAAGGAGCAAATTTTCATCCAAGCTGCAAAAAATGGCACTTTTGGATCCTTGATTCGTGTAAATAAACAGATCCGAAAGATCGCTAAAGATATGTTGACGGCTGGTCCGAATCATCGTCCCTTGAGCAAGATAGGTCAAAAGCTTCAAAAAGCAAGGGCGGTACACTATCTGGGCTCCTCCTTCGGCCATACAATTGATGCCCTGCCAGGTTGGTTGCGAAATGAGCCTAAGGTACTCCTTGCAGCTCTAAAAAATCAGTCGAGCATATGGCACCAGATTGATCCTAATCTGAAAGAGAATCCTGACTACATTTTTAGAGCTCTAAAAATCAATCCCAGACTGATGCAATACATTTTTTTACACTATCATGAGCTAGCACATTTCAAGTGTGCTCTATCATTGCCCTTACAAAGTTCATTTGAGGAGTTGGATTTACCTTCCATGACAAATGGTCAGCTAAAGGTATGGGCTTGTATGTTTGTCCACCTGAACCATGGTATGGAGAGGGAGGAGATGTTGAATCCTATCCCTCTTTTAACCCGAAAGCTCACACCCTGTGAGATGCGAGAACTTTCTAAGGTTTTAGTGTCTATCAGCACCGATGCGATCCGATTTATCCCATTAGACAAAAAAACCGTATTAGAAATTGTTAAAATTCATGGGCATACATTAGAACAATTCCCGTCTCATTTTCGTCTGGATAGAGACATAGCAATCGAAGCAATCCGGGGGCGCTCTAGCATAATGAAGAGTGTATCGGCTACTCTTAAATTACAACCCAATTTCATGAAGGATGCAATTCGGGCAAATAGGAGTTGTATCCAACATATTCCTGTTGAACTCAGAAATGATCGCTCTTTTATGCGTGATGCCTGCATAATCAATCCGCATGCTTTGAAGTATCTTGGGGATGATTTGAGGGGGGATCAGCCTTTTTTTGCCTCTATTGCACACCTCAATAATGGGATAGATCCTGAGGTGACCCATCTTTTTCAAAAGCGTCAAAGTAAATGGGCACCAAAACCGCAGTTAGACACCTAATCCTAACATTTTTGGAAGCTGGTCAAGTGCTATTTGCCTCCAGCTTCCGCTTTCCATATTTTCAATAGAATCATTTAAAAAACAGACAAACATCGCATTTCTCACAACCCTGTGGGCAATATGTATCGGTTCATGGGGTAGTAGACCATCCAAGTGCTCATCCACGAAGTAAATCCTCTCCTCAGGGATATCGTAAATTTGGCAGAGTGATAGGGCCTCTTTTTTCAGTTGATCTACAAAAGAGATCGTTTCGATTAAAAGGGGCTCTAATACTGATGGATCCACCATCATAGAGTCGCTGTCAAGGGGGTTGATCGCAATTTTTTGTTTAAAAAGGGCCCATCTTAAAAGGTAATGGACTATGGAGTGCTGGGTTGTGATCTCTTGATTATGCTGCAGCTGATACATGGCTATGTCGTAGATCGACGAGCGGGGGGCTAGCAGTTTCACTAAAAGGGTATTGACCAAGAAGGTGTTGACAGCACCATCTGAAAGGCCCAACCCTTTGATCTTTTGAATCGAAGAATCTATATCTAATTTCCGAACTGCTTCAAGTTCTTTCTCCCCAAAAAAGGCCCATTTATCTATCAAAGAGAGCCAAAACAGTCGGACACCTGACGAGCAGTTATTAGGCAGGATGCATCCGTGATCTATTGGTAGACCACCAAAAATCTCTTCACCATTTGCTCTAAAAAGAAAATTTCCAGGATGACGATCTAAATTATAAAGACATAGATCAAGCACCATGGTGGCATTTAAAAACGGGATGTTTTTTTGAAGCTCCTCTTTTGAAAGCTTCGAAGCGCATAAACCATCCCCTATAAATTTTTGCATAGATGCAGTCTTTGTCTTTTCCCCCTCAAAAAAACTTTCTGAAAAGACTTGGACTAATGCTGTAGGGGGTACAATCTGGCTAAAAAGCTGATAGGCTAATACCTCTCTAAGGCTAGTAGTTTCGGGGAGAATCCCATCCAAGATCACCGGTTTAGCTAGACCTTGGAGTAAAAAGTTTTCCTGTAAGGGTTTGAGGATCGCCAAAGCAGTTTGGTTAGTCAAGACAATAAAAGACCCCGATGATCCCTTGTCGAAATATTTTATTGGTCTTTTACACCCCTCTAAACTCTCATGCATCCACCCTTCGTGCTCCGGTATTACGACCGGATGTAGAATAGCATAGGTTTTAGCCTCTAAAGAGGCCCCTGTGGGGCTATTCATTAAATTCGATGGGAGATCTAGCTTCAGTTGGGACTTTCCCTTGAAGCCCCTTTTAGGGATGGCGGCGGGTGCCATTTGAGAACTGGTTGTATTAAACTGGATCGACATAAAACCCCAGGTAAGTCCTATTTGATGCATATAATATAACCAAAAAAGGGGGTATTTAAAACGAAATTCTAACCAGCTATACATGAGAGACTAAATGGATATTGCTGTTGGTTTTACCCCGTATAAAGCTCCCCAAAATACAGCCGGTTGAGAACCTTTTTCCGCGGAAGGTTAAAAAATAATTGGGTCAAAAGAGAGGATCGAGTGCAATCTTGGAAAGGAAATGACTTTAAAACGGTAGAACTTTTTTCATCAAAAGGGCCTTCTTCTCCTGGATGAGCCAGCAAGAAGATTCTAGGACATGAACCTCTTGAAGAATAGGATCTATGGGGACACTTTCTTCACCTAAAAATTTTTGTTCGAATGTTTCTTTGATCAGACTGAGCTCTTCACTAAAAAACTCTTCTAAAAACGAATCGAGAATTTGAGGTAGCTCAGCGATTACCATTTCAATCGGGTCAATCTCCTCCATTTTTGAAACGACCGCCTCTAAAAGCGCTTGATGGTTCGGACCAATCGTTTGCTCGGCAAGATCTTTATAGGTCATCTGAATAGAATCCACAGGGAGGATCAGATTCAGCCGATCCTTTAACGCTAACATTGCATAAAGCTGAATCTCGACATCCTCGCTACACCCTTTTTTGGGGATTAGGATCTGGCGGACAATTTTTTGCAAATGAAGGGTTTTTGCGGCAGATAAAAGAATTTGAAACCTTTGTTCTGGTCTTTGGGGCACCTTTTGATGCAGTTCTTTTAAGGCATTCAGCAAGATTAGTGTATACGCAGCTCTATCCCCGCAACGATGCGTATTCTCAAAAAGCTGTAGGAAGAAAGCCTCCCGAAATTCCATATTTATTTCCGTTTCACTTAGGAGGGAAAAGATTGTATCGGCAAGGAAAACCTGGTTTTGTGCGAAAACCTCTGACGAAGAGAGATGTTCAAACCATCGGATGAGGTCTCTAGATTCTCTCAAGGTGTAGGGACCCTTTGGCGCTGTTTTTGTGCTCCAGCAGGACAAAAATCGGATCGCTGTTTTCAAGGTGCGAATCGTGCCGTGTCTTTCTCGTTGAGGAATCTCATCAAGGCATTGAGCCATTGACAAAGGTATGGGTGTACCAAGCACATCAATATGGTGCAATCTCGGGGAAAATAGGAGGGAGAAAGGGAGTTGGTCTATTGGATTATGAGCAAAAGAAATAGATTTTAGGGGCATTTTCCCTATATGAACCGGAATAAATTTCAGAAGATTATGGGCTAGGTTTAAAAAATTTAGCTCGGATAACTCTGTGAAAGTGTGTGGGAGGAGGGAGAGTTGGTTGGCTTGTAAAGACAATTCTTTTAATTCATAGAGGTGGCCGATCTCATCAGGTAAAAACCTCAAGCGATTATGGGCCAATTTCAAACACTCGATATTTTGTAATGTAAATATCGAGAAGGGCAAAGATCCAAGATTATTATGCTCTAAATTGAGAGAACGAATATTTGGAAGGAAATAAAAGGTTTCGGGAAGCTCGTCAAATCTATTTTTGCTCAGATCTAAACCCTCAAGCAGCGACAATTCTTGGAACGATTCGGGTAAGCGACTGAATTGGTTGTCCGACAAATTGATTTTCTTGAGTCTTGGTAGTCTTTCAAAATGGATCGGGAGGTCTTGAAGCTGATTTTTTGAAAGATTCAGCTCCTCTAAGTGGTCTAGCTCTTCAATTCCCACGGGAAGAGATTCAAGACCATATCCTTCCAAAGAGAGCTCACTTTGGCGGTTTTGGGCCGCGCTCAAGATTAAATGGGCTACTTTATAGCGCGAAGGTTTTTGATGTACAGGTGATGCAGATATCCAGTACTCAATATGAGTTTTCAATGTGGCAGATACGTGACAGTCAAGATCTAAATTTAAAATACTAGAAAAGGTAATTGCGGGGACCATAATCAAAAAAGTTGTTCTTAAGACCCTAAAATTTTACACTTTTCAATTTTATAAGAAAAGGATGTGAATGGTTGAAACCAAAATTTTATCCGCCCCTTGAATCAAGGAAATATTTCAGGCCCCCTTTTTGATACGACTTAAACCTCCGTCCACAGCAAGAACTTGACCTGTAATCCAGTCGTTTTCGGTATCAAGAAAAAAAGCGACCGCTTTTGCAACATCTAAAGGTTTACCAAGCCTTCCAAGAGGATGCATTTTTTCCGATAAGTGTAAGGATTCGGGATTGGCAAGAAGTGGGGCAGTTAAGGATGTTTGTATTAGACCAGGGGCAACCGCGTTTACTCGGATTTTTTTTGAAGCATAAGTAGAAGCGGCCGATAAGGTGAGAGAATTGATCCCCCCTTTTGCTGCTGCAATTGCTTCATGAAAGGCCAAACCCTCCAGCGATGCCGCGGAGGAGAGGAGCACAATACTTCCCCCTTGATTCAAAAGGGGTGCAACACCTCTTACAAGGGCAAAAGCTGAGGTTAGGGAGGCGTGAATGGTATCCAAATACTCGTTGTAAGAGGTGGTATGAGCGCTTTTTAAAAGGAGTGATCCTGCAAAACACACAGCCCCATCTAACCCCCCAAGCTTTTCATGTGCTTCCTGGCAAACTTTTTGAACCTGATCAAAATCTTTGGGGTCTACAATTGCGTATGGCGACTGTGTCAGTTGGGCTAGAGGTTGAATCTTTTCAGAGCTTCTAGATGTCAAAAAAAGGGTGTGCCCCTCTTGCTGCAAAAGGCGAGCGCTCGATTGTCCTATCGTACTTGTAGCAGATAAAAGAAGATATCTTCCCATGTAAAACCTCTTTTTTTAGTTGCTAACAAACAAGGATTTAATAGGGAAGCTTTCATTTTCATCTGATTGGTGAGAGGATAACTGCCTGGTATTCAGCTGTTTTACAAAAAAGTTATATTGTTGATTTAAACAATATTTGAATATGGTAAAATAGAGGGGAAAAGAGGGCAAATAGCCCCTTTAAAGGAGATCTCGTAATGTTATTTTACGCCGCTATGGGACTAGGATGTCTCTTCATCATCCAGAAGATTTTAAGGTCGCGCTAGCCTTTTTTTAAATCAATTCCTTATAGGTCTTGAAATGGAGCTTGGCGATAGAGGGAAAAAGCTCTTTCCCGTGTGTTTCTAGCATCTGCTGAGCCTGCGCCTGAACCGGAGCGGATGCACCCTTTTTAAGGGGGGTGCCGATCGACTCTCCAAGTGCACAGAGCCCCTCTAAAAAAGCGTTGCGCGCTAGAATAGAGGCCCCTGCTACAGCAATGTCCGATTCGGCTTTGGGGAACATCTTGATATCAAAATCTAGCCCCTTTTTTTTCAGATAGTATTCTACTAAAGGTTCTGTCGAAAACTGATCTACTAATACTTGCCTGGCCCCCGTCTTTTCGATCAAAGTTTTGATCACCGCAGCATGGGACCAAGCCAGTAGATGGTTCAAATTTTTGAATTTGTAATAGAGTTCGTTGTAGGTTTTTGGAAATAAAACGATCTGGTCATAGGGGATTTTTTGGCGGATCACAGAGGCTAAAAGATCGATTTTGGAATCGGAAAGTTTTTTGGAGTCTTTAACGCCGATTGTTTTTAAAATATCGACCGTTTCGTCGTTGATTGCGATAGCGGCGACGACTAATGGGCCAAAAAAATCCCCCTTACCCGCCTCATCTGAACCGATGTACAATCCTTCGAAAGTCATGTTCCCACTGTAGCAAAAGTCGCTTAAGATCGATAGGATTTTCACTCTGCATCTAGTCTATCCCTTTACCGAGAGATCTTCATTTTCACAAATAATTACAACTTTGATAAGTTAAGGTCTTTAGACGATTTTCAGGGTGTTTCACTATGCAAGAAGAACTAATCAAGCTCGGCCGAATTTTAAGGGCGATGCGGGAAGAAAAAAGGCTTTCACTCAAAGAGGTTGAGAGTTCCACATCTATCCGCGGAAGTTATTTGGAGGCGCTCGAGGAGGGTAGAGAAGAGGTGGGCTTGAGTGATATCTACCGATTTGGTTTTCTTCGCCAATATGCGAGCTTTCTCGAGATGGATATGAAAGACCTTGAGAAAAAATATCCGCAGCTTTTTCAAAATACGGTACAAAAACACGATTTTGCATATGGGATCGGGACTTTAGAGATGCGCACAAATGCAAGCCAGCAGGGTCGCTCCATGCCGAATGTTTTATGGATTGGTGCTAGCGTTATTATGTTGTTTCTTGCCTGGCAATTAGCAAAATATCTTCAGTTAGTTTAGGAAAGCATGGATCTAGATCGCAATCAGCTTGCGCATGAGCGCTCCCCCTATTTACAAGAGCATAAAGAGGATCTGATCTTCTGGCAGCCCTGGAGCGAGTCGGCATTCGAGTTAGCAAAAGAGCTTGATCGACCGGTATTTTTGTCGATTGGTTATAAAAGCTGTCATTGGTGCCGAGTTTTACAGGAAGAATCGTTCAATGATCCTGCGATCAGCAAGCTCATCAACGACTCTTTCATCCCTATTCTTGTTGATAGGGAAGAGATGCCTCATCTCGATCGACTTTATATGGACTTTGCGCAACTCCTCACCCAACATCCGGCGGGTTGGCCTTTGAACCTGATCCTGACTCCTGCAAAGATCCCTTTTTACGTATTTACCTATTTGCCGCCGTTTTCTGTAGAGGGGTTCATCGGGCTTAACGACATTCTGATTGAGTTAGATCAGCTTTGGAAATCAGAAGATAAAGAATCGATAGTAGAGCAGACCGAGCACCTGGTTCAAATCTATCAAGATGCCACAAACCAAGCCGCCTCACCGTTGCCAAACAAAGAGGCTCAAATCAAAATTCTCAAGGCACTGTTTGAAAGTTTTGATCGAGAATATGGTGGTTTTTCGGGCGAAGTGAAATTTCCCCTCTCTTTTCAAACGTCTTGTCTTATACACATCTCCGAGATCTTTGAAGACCAGCGACCCCAATATTTTGCAGAAACAACATTGGAGAAGCAATTTTTCAGCCCCCTTTATGATCCAATAGGGGGAGGTTTTCGACGTTATACTTCCGATAAAGAGCGCCTTGAGCCACACTTTGAAAAGATGCTCATCGATAATGCTTTGTTGCTGGAGGCTTACGCACATATGTTCCACGAGACGGGGAAAACATTGTTTCGTAATGTAGCTTTCCAATTAGATGCTTTTATCGAGAACACTTTAAAAATGGATTGGGCTTATGCATCGTCTGTAAGTGCAGATCATGCAAACGAAGAGGGTGGCCATTCCTTATTTAGTTTTGAAGAGCTTCAAGACGTGTTGAGTGCACAGGAGCTTGCGTTTTGTATCCGTTATTTGGGTGCGGCACAAGAGGGTTTTTTTGATGGGGATAATGTTTTGTACCAAACCTCAGATTGGGATTTGGAGCATCAAAAAACATTCGAAAGCGTAAGAAAAAAGCTATTAGAGGTAATTGAGGATAGGGGAGAGCTTGAAATCGATACCAAATTGCTCCTCTCATCGAATGCCTCTTACGCAAATGCGCTCATCAAAGCGGGTTATTATCTAAAAGACCGATCTTTAATCCAAAAGGGGATTGAGCTCACAAAAAAACTCATCGAGCATTTTTATAAAGAGCATCAATTAGTACACTCTTTTTCAGAGGATTTTAGCTTAGGGAATGCTCTATTAGAAGACTACGCTTGCTTCATCAAGACGATACTGACAGCCTTTGAAACGGGGGATTTTCCGGCAGGGTTTGAGGTTGTGCAAAACCTTTTGAAAGATGTTGAGGAGATGTTCAAATGTCCTGAGGGGGGATATTTCAGCACCTCTTTAAAAGATACATTCTTAGTGCGTATCAAGCCATTTTTAGACGGCACAGAGCCCTCGTCTAATGGGTTGATGGCGGAAAATTTTTTAAGGCTTTATGGGATTACCCATAAATACGATTATCTTAGGCAGGCAGAAGCTATTCTAAAGCTGGCCACAGAAAAAATGATCCACCACCCTTCATCGACTTTGACTCTGTTTTTAGATCTTTTGTTTTTCGTATCAAAAGATAAAAAAACTATTTTTCTAAAAAAGGATCTTCAGGATAATACGAACTATTGCTTTTGTCACCCTTTTGCCTCGGTGGTTGTGTGCCATCCGTTACTGACTGCATTGATACCTGCTACTCAGGGTAAGTTGTGTATCAACAATAAAACGACTGTCTATTTGTGTACCCCGACAAGCTGCAGTGAACCAATAGACGATTTAGAAAAGCTAGGAGTTCCATGGAACCACGTTTTGTAGGAGATTATCAATTAAAAAGATGGTTGGGAAGCGGCCCACTGGGGGAAACCTTTTTGGCCGAGCACCGTTTTTTGAAGAAGTCTTTTGCCTTGAAACTGCTGCATTCTGAGTTGTCACAGGATCGTTTTTTTATCGACCGGTTCGAAAAAGGGGTGGAGCAACTCTCCAAAATCGAAGGTGAGGGATTCAACACCTACAGATACGTTGGTTGTCATGAGGGGTGTTACTATGTTGTAAGCGATTTAGTACTCAACGAGCAGGGAAACTCCCAAACACTCCTTGATTATCTCAAATTGCTCAATTTTCAGTTGGATTCTGAAAAAATTCTAGAAATCCTCCTTCAGGTAGCAAAAGCTTTGGACAGCCTGCACCAGCACCGTTTTCAAGATCAGAATATGGCCCACCGTGGCCTAAAATTTTCCAATATTTTAATTGGAAAAGAGGGAAGAGTTGTTTTGACAGATGCGGGTCTCACTGGCCTTTTGAGTGAAGAAAAGATGCTACCCCGTATTTATAAAGCGGTCGCTGATGAGATCCCTCATCATGATTCAAAATTTAAAGACTCTTTCTTAAGTACATTTTACTTCTTTGCACCCGAACAGCGTCATGGCAGCCACGTGAACTATTTTGCCGATCAGTATGCATTCGGAACTTTAGCCTATTATCTACTACAAAAAAAGTTTCCTGAGGGGATTTTCCCTCTGCCTGAGAAGTGGACACAGCTCATTCAAGCTTGTCTTCAGTACAAGCCACAAGATCGTCCCGAAAAACTCGCCCCCTATTTTGAGCAAAAAAATCTGACCCATGCCAATCCGACGGATGCCGTTTCAAGGGTTTTGCAGACAGAAAAAATCCCTGTGGGTGCCGTTGCATCAGCCGTCACGAGTGAAAGGGTTGAAAAGATGGTGTTTCACTCCATCGATCTGCCACAGCCAAAACTCCAAGAGAGCGTGATTGCCCGTCCAAGTTACGACCCTGATCCCGCAGCAAAATTCAAAGTGGATCAAAATGTTGCCGTCTTTAAACCAGAAGTGAAGGCTGATGTCGACGTTACACCAATCCTGTCGCAGATGAGCATAGTAGCCAACGGGTTTTATTCTCGTGGTTCTACAACGGGAGCTAGAGATGAGAGGCCACAGCACCAAGTCTATGTCCACTCTTTTGCCATCGACATCCACCCTGTAACCAATGAACAGTTCATCCGCTTTCTAGAGGTTCTAGGGGGAGAAAAGGATGTGAACAACAACGACACAATTCATTTAAAAGACTCCAGAATCAAACGTCTTGGTGGGCGATTTGTTGTGGAGCCCGGCTACTCCAAACACCCTGTTGTTGGGGTCACCTGGTACGGGGCAACGGCCTACGCAAAATGGGTTGGAAAAAGGCTGCCCACAGAGGCGGAGTGGGAGATAGCTGCAAGGGGAGGCTCCTCTGAAGCAACTTATCCAACAGGACAATTCATCGAGCGCTCCATGGCCAATTTTTTTACGTCTGACACCACCCCCGTGATGAGTTATAAGGAAAACAACTTTGGTCTTTTTGATTTGGCTGGAAACGTTTATGAGTGGTGTAACGATTGGTATGAGTACAACTACTATGAGATGTCGGTTCAAGAATCTGATAATCCAAAAGGGCCACAGCAGGGGGTTTATCGAGTTTTAAGAGGGGGTTGTTGGAAGAGCTTGAAGGATGATTTGAGATGCTCTCATCGTCACCGCAATAGTCCATCTTCCTCCAATAGAACTTATGGATTCCGTTGCGCAGCCGACGTGGAGGTATAGTAGGAATGGATCTCGTTCTGGTATCGGTGCGAGGTTTTTGTGCAGGAGTTGTGCGGGCGATCCAAACCGTTGAAAAAGCACTTGAGCTTTTTCAAACTCCGATCTACGTGAAGCATAAAATTGTCCACAACCACTATGTGATAGAATCGCTTCAGCAGAAAGGGGCGATTTTTGTTGATGACCTCGATCAGGTTCCCGATGGATCGTTTCTGGTATTTTCTGCTCACGGAGTTGCACCCAGTGTAAGACAGCAGGCTCTGAATAAGGGTTTGAAGGTCATTGATGCTACTTGTGGACTCGTGACTAAGGTCCATTCGGCCGTTTTGCGATTTAAAAAAATGGGAATCCCTACGATCGTAATAGGTCACAAAGAGCATGTAGAGGTTATCGGGATCACCGGCGAGTCTTTAGATACAACATTTGTTGTTGAGACTGTTGAGGACGTAAAACAGATCCCCTTTGATAGAAGCAAAGAAATTTCAGTAGTGACACAGACTACTTTGAGCTTACTGGATGTCAATCCCATCATGGATGCGATTCGGGCCCGTTTTGACAAGCTTCTTGAAATGCCCTCCTCAACGATCTGTTATGCAACAACAAATCGACAAACAGCTCTAAAACAGAGCCTTGATGGGGCAGATCTGTTGATTGTTGTGGGGGATCCCCAAAGTTCAAATTCAGTCCGTTTACAAGAAATCGGTCTATACATGGGTATAAAAAGTCTTCTCATCCCCAATCCTACCTTTCTAGACCCTCTTGAGTTCGAAAATGTTCAAAGGGTGGTAATGACATCAGGTGCATCGGTACCTGAGGAGCTATTCTTTGCTGTAGTAAAAGCGATCGAACAGTTTAAAGATGTTCAGAGAATCTATTTTGGTCAGCCCGAAGATGAAGTAACCTTTGAGCTGCCAAAAGCCTTGTCTATTTTGGGCTAATAAGATTTTATTTTAAAGATGGTTTGAGCAGAAGATAAGTTCGCTTGACAAATCATTCATTTCGAAATATTTAACAGTCTATGGCAGATAAAATTGCGCAAGTAGACCGCGGCTCGATGCAACGTGTCTTGGGTGTTTTCGATCTTTTTGCAGTTGGATACGGGGATCTTGGCTCATCGATTTACTATGCTCTGGGAATCACAACGTTGTATGCTTTAGGGGCCACCCCAATCGCTTTGATGATTGCCGGTTTTGTCTTTATGTGTACCGCATTGACCTACGCAGAGATGTCCTCAGTGCTTCCTGAAGCTGGTGGTTCTGCTTCATTCACGAGAAAAAATTTCAACGATCTCATCTCCTTTATTGCTGGTTGGGGATTGATGTTGGATTACATAGTAACGATCTCGATTTCGGCCTATTCCATTTCCCCTTATTTGGGTGTTTTTGTCCCTGTTTTGAAAGTCTTGCCTGTGAAAATCGGGATGACCCTTGTTTTAATTCTATTTTTGATGGGATTGAATTTTTTTGGTGCCAAGCACTCAACCCGATTCAGTCTCATTTTGAGCCTTATAGCGATCCTAACGCAGGTTGTCATCATTGCGATAGGATTTACCACGGTTGTCGATTTTAGTGCGTTTATCGATCATTTAAAAATCAACGGTTCTAACACCCAATACTCACCAAATTGGATTGATTTCGGAAAAGGTGTGGGTATGGCGATGGTCGCCTACACCGGAATCGAGTCGATGGCACAGTTAGGCTCTGAGGCAAAAAAACCCTCGAAAACCGTCCCTTTAGCGATCATTCTCGCTATGGTTACCCTTCTGCTTATGTACTTAGGATTGTCCATAGTCGCACTTTCTGCAATGACCCCACAGCTTTTAACAGAAAAATATCTAGAGGATCCTATAGCGGGTATCGTGGAAAATTTGCCATTCGAAGCGGGTGTTTTTGGCGCTTTCGTTGGCCTATTGGCAGCAGTACTACTGTTCGTCGCTGCGAATGCCGGCTTGATGGGAGCTTCAAGGCTTGCTTTCAATCTAGGGGAATTTTTTCAGCTTCCAAAATTTTTCTACACACTACACCCTAGATTTAAAAGTCCCTACATCGCTTTGATTTTTTTTGGCGTGCTAGCCTCTTTAATTGTGATTTTGTGTGACGGTCGACTCGACTTTATGGCCGATTTATACAATTTTGGGGCGATGATCGCGTTTTTTTCTGCCCACATGTCTCTTTTGAGGATGCGCTATAAAGAGCCAAACATGCAACGCCCATTCCGCATACCATTCAATATCCCCTTCAGAGGAAAAAAATATCCGATCACCGCGATCATCGGGGCTCTCGCTACACTCACCGTATTGATCGGGATCATTTTCACAAAACCCGATGGTAGAAATCTAGGGCTAATATGGATTCTCAGCGGAGTACTGATGTATACTTTTTTAAGACGCAAGTATGCCTTGGATATCACCGGCTCGGTTAAACTCGAAAAGGTGCAGATTGGAAGCTATCAAGAGATGAAATTTAAGAAAATTCTTGTTTTGTGCTCGATTGATCCAAACGCTGAGGCTACTCAAGTGGGTGTGCTTGTAGCTCAAGCTATGGGTGCTACCATGGATCTTATTTACGTAATAGAGGTTCCATTTACGTTCAGTTTGCAATCCAAATTAGCTTTTAGAGAGGCTCGGGCAAATGCCAGTTTAGACTTTGCTCAGGCGATTGCTGTAGAAAAAGGGTTCAAACCTAATACATTTCTTGTAAGAGCACGCTCTTATGAGGATGCAATTGTGGAGAAAATCGAGGAGGGTGGGTACGATCTATTGATCATCGCCGTTCCAAAAAATCTCGATTACAGCGAAAGTGTAGCAAAGGTAATTAACCCATCCATAGTGATGAAGCAGACCAATTGTCAGGTATGGGTCATCGAATCGGAAAAGACCTTTTTATTGACTCAGGAAAATCAATCTTAAGATAAAACAGAAAAGTTTATAAAAAAAATTCAACTTTCTACCAATTTAGGGATGCTATTGAGTAGAGTTCTTGTGTAAACATGTCTAGGATTTTCATAAATGGATTCGCTGTCACCTTGCTCGACTATTTGCCCAAAGTGCATCACGGCAAGATCATCGCAAAGGTACTTGACCATCGCAAGATCATGGGAAATGAATAGGTAGTTGAGGCCGAGTTCACTTTTCAAACGTTTCAATAGGTTGATGATTTGCGATTGGATCGATACATCTAGAGCAGCAATCGGTTCATCACAGATGATCAGTCTTGGATGAAGTGCCAATGCTCGTGCGATCGCAATTCGTTGGCGCTGCCCACCGCTAAATTCATGGGGTAAGCGCTGGGAGAAGTTTGGATCGAGTCCTACAAGTTCCATCAGATTGAGCACCCGTTGCCTTTTTTCGTTGGAGGAGAGTTTCTTCATGAAAATTTCTAGAGGTTCCATGATCACCTCTTGCGCAGTCATCCGAGGATTTAAAGAGCCATAGGGGTCTTGGAAGATCATCTGTAATTCCATACGCACATCCATCATCTCTTTTCGAGACAATTTTAATAGATCCACCCCTTGAAAAAAGACTTCACCCTCTTCTGGTTTTTCCAAGCGCAATATGATTTTTGCCAGCGTTGATTTACCCGACCCGCTCTCGCCAACAAGACCTAATGTCCGGTCTTGAAAAACATCGAGACTAACCCCGTCGACAGCTTTGATCAACTGATCCTTATGATAAAATGACTTCTTAATATTTCTGACACTAAGAAGAGGTGAAGAGCTCATATTTTTCCTTAAATCGGGGATCATAGAGCCAGCAAGCGACCCGGTTGATCATGGGGGGTAAAGATGTAGCACATTGAGGTGTGCGAAACTTGCAGCGCGGTTGAAATGGGCAACCTTGGATCGGTTTGGAAAGATCGGGGGGATTGCCCTCGATCACCTCTAAAGGGGCCGACTTGGGCAAGTCGAGCCGTGGAATAGATCTCAAAAGGGCTTTGGTATAGGGATGCTTGGGGTTTGTAAAAAGCTCCTTGATCGAGGCCTCCTCCACAATTTCCCCAGCGTACATCACAAGCGCGCGGTGGCAAAAGCCTGCAAGGAGAGAAAAATCGTGTGTGATGAAAAGGATACTCATCCCGAGCTGTTCTTGTATTCGCTTCAAAAGATCCAAAATTTGTGACTGAATGGTAACATCAAGCGCAGTAGTAGGTTCATCAGCAATCAATAATTTCGGGTCGGGTGCTAAAGCTAATGCGATCATCACTCTTTGGCACATCCCCCCCGATAATTCATGCGGGTACTGATCAAAGCACCTCAAAGGATCCTCAATCTGAACCAGCTCCAAAAGCTCCAGGGCACGCGCTTTGGCCTCTTTTTTTGTCGCAAGAGGATGGTGATCCATGTACGCTTCAACAATCTGGTTTCCCACACAAATCAGTGGGCTGAGGGAGGCCCTGGCATCTTGGAAAATCATACCGATTTCTCGTCCGCGATAACGGCGCATCTCTTTTTCACCTAATGTGAGAAGATCGACACCATCATAAATGACTTTGCCCTCTTCAATTTTCCCAGCATAGCGAGGGATGAGCTGAATCAGGGCGCGGGCCATCTGGCTTTT
>CAXNCP010000002.1:0-12103 GCA_964200935.1 Chlamydiia bacterium
TGGACAAACGGATTGAGTTATATCGATCTGTTCATCGATCTTCCAGACCTAAAAACCGAGCAAATTCGTCACCTCGGACTTTTAATCCACCTATTGGGGCAAATCGGAGCAAACGGGCTATCATTTGAAGAGTTGATCGAAAAAAAAGAATCGATTGTTTCCTCCTTTAGCGTTTCTATTGAGCCGATCCAAAACCGTTTGGTGCTTGTCCTCTCCATGGAGACCCTCTCTGAAAATATCACCGATGCATTTCAACTGATTCGAGACATTTTAACCCAAACCGAGTTTGGTGAAAAAGAAAGGGTCGAGGAGATCCTTAAGGATCTTTACACGCATCTCAAATCCCGTTTTACCCAAAGGGCTGTGGGGCGATGTATTTTGAAATCAAAATCTCTTCTCAAAACAGGGTATGAGGCGCTAGAGGAGCTTAAAGGATTTTCGTTTTATCTTTGGCTTAAACAAATCGTAGAGCAACCGGTTGATTCTCTTTTAAAACCCCTTAAAGAGGTATTTGACACTATTTTGCAAGGAAAAGGGCTCCAGGAGATGACCTTAACCACTGACCTTGAAAAAATCCCCGTTCTAGATTTCAAGATCGAAAAAACAGATCCCCCCTTTGAAAATATCCCCTTGGCGCTCACAACCAGACATCAATTTTTTGGGTATAAAGTACCTCTTCAAGCAAACGAAAACGCCTTTTCTTTTCCTGGATTTTCTTTTGACGATCCCGCTTCCCCTTATGCGCGAATCGCAGTACAACTGGTAAAACATCTGCAGATCCACCCCCTTTTAAGAGAGCTTCACGGGGCTTATGGAGCCTCGATGTCTTACGATTTGGATCAAGGAATTTTCACGATGTTTACGAGCTGTGACCCAAACATCGATTTGACATATAAAATCTTTTTAGAGGTGTTGAAGCCGATTGGTGAGGGGCTTTTTTCAGAGGCTGACCTCTATGAAGCAAAGCTGGCTGCACTGCAAAAAACCGACGGCATTTCTTCTTTGAATATGCGTGCATCTGATCAGTACTGGCTCAACCGGTTGGGTCGAACTGAAGAGAAAAGAATTCTTCATCGGAATCGGTTGATCGAAGCCGATACATCTGCTATAAGAGAATGTGTATCAAAAATAATGGGTAACCTTATGGATGCTGTCTCGGTAACGGTAGCCTCAAAAAAGGCTCTGGAATCGGTTCAGATGCATCCTACAACACTTGTGGAGCTTTAATGTTTAAACCATTTTCCTATTACCTCATAGGCCTTAGTCTCCCTTTTGGCCTTCTAACCGATTTTCAGCTAATCGCTAATCAGTCCGCTGACACAACCTATGAACCACGACTAGATAAAAGCTATGTTAAAATTGTAGATGAGGTGCAAAAACCGTTCATCTACGTTTCCACAAAAGCCAAACGAACTGTAGTGCAATTGAAAGTAGAGTGCGCTTCTCTGCAACAACCTGAAATCAACGCATGGCCTTTTGATGACGAGTTTTTCAACCAGTTTTTTGGGAAACGACCGCCGCAGGATCAACAGCGGGCTAAAATGAGTTTAGGGACCGGGTTTTTCGTGTCACCTGATGGCTACATCATGACCAACTACCATGTGGTGAAGAATGCAAAAACAATTAAGGTAAGCTTTTTAGACAATCTTGAAAATGAAATGCCCGCGGAATTTATTGGGGGGGACCCGAAGACAGATGTGGCTGTAATCAAAGTAAATGTCGATAACCACGAATACCTAAATTTTGCTGAAGACAATTCGGTTGAGGTGGGACAATGTGTGATTGCAGCCGGTAATCCCTTTGAGCTCACAACGAGCATCACTATGGGTGTCATCTCTGCAAAAAACCGTAATAACCTCCAAATCACCGATGTTGGTGATTTCATCCAAACAGATGCGGCGATCAACCCAGGAAACTCGGGCGGTCCCCTTTTGAATCTTTACGGGGAAGTGGTGGGAATGAACACAGCAATTCTCTCCAATTCTGGCGGATATATGGGGGTCGGTTTTGCAATACCATCCTCTATTTGCCAAAATATCATGTATCAATTGAAAAAAGATGGCCAGGTCCGTTGGGGCTACTTGGGTGTCTCGGTTCAATTCATCGATGCTTCTCTAGCGGAAGCATTTGGTACCACTAAAGGTGCATTGGTGGCTTCTGTTCAAAAAGGGTCACCAGCAGATAAGGCGGGTATTGTCGCTGGAGACGTGATCTTGGGTGTCGATGCGAAAAATATCAACACACCACAAGAGCTTGAATCTGCAGTACGCCTCAAAGCACCAGGTAAAGAGATCAGCCTGCGTATTTTAAGAGAGAAAAAAGAGCACAAGCTTAAAGCTGTAATTGATGATCGTCAAGCGACTGAAGTGGGTGATGGCTATGATGCCCGACTAGGAATTCATGTTGAACCCGCATCTCAGGGAAGCTTGCAGCGTTATTCTCATGCTCTTTTGGATGCAGAAGGGGTTATTGTTAAATCGATCGATGATAATTCCCCGCTTAAAGGGAGAGTTCAAGTTGGCTACCTGATTAGCCAGGTGAACAACAAAAAGATCAAGTCTGCAACCGATTTTGTGGATGCAATGAAGGAGTCCCAAAACAAAATTGCGACCCTTTTGTTGGTCAGTCAGCGTGGGCAATACTTTTTTGTCAGCATGACTCCCAGTCCTAAAGCAAAATAAGATCTGACCTCTTTCGAAGTCCGCTTCGCGTGGAAAAATTGGTCTATTGGATAAAAAAACCCGGTTCAACCCGGGTTTTTTATTTTTAGATCATTTTTCTAAGATGATTTTTTGAAATAAGGGATCTTGGCGTAATTTCTGGAATGCCGGATCATCAATCACCGTCTTATCAATACCCAAGTCAAGCGCGACCCTTAAAAATTGGATCGCAAGTTCATTCTCCCCAACCATCACCCCCGCTTTTGCAGCTAATAGGGCTTCAATCGGGCCTGGCTCCTCTTGAAACACCACACTTGCCATCTCAATGGTCAATGGATAATCCTTTTCTTCAAAAGAGGCTTTCAGCAAAATCTTTTTTGATTCAAAAGAAATCTGATTGCGTATCGGATTGAGCAAGGAATATACTTCTTTATAGTCTTGTTTCATCCCAGCCATTTTAGCCAATGCTTCGGAAGCTTTAGCAAAACAAAAGCCCTCTTTGGCACTATCTTTGATTTTTCTAAACAGCTTTTCGGCCTCTGATAAATTATGCTCTGCCAGGTAAAGCTCAGCTTGTGATAGATCTTTTCTCACCTCTTCCGAAAAGTCCGATTCGCCCATGCGGCGCACCTGCTTGAAAATCTCTATACCTTGAAAGAGTAAGAACATGAATATAATGCCCAAAAAGAGCTGACCGATAAAAAAGAATCCGACAACAGCGCTGGCCGCAAAAAAAATCGAGATCCCCGCACTGATCATGTAGCCTCTAAAGCCGAAAATTCCCTGGCAAATGACCCGCATCAGTTGTCCGCCATCGAGCGGTAAAATCGGGAGAAGATTCACAACAGTCCAAAAAGCATTCACAAACCCGAATAAAAAAGGATAAACAGCGTACGGAGAAGAACGGACCTCCGGGAGTGCAAAAATGAAAAATCCAAGAAACGAAAGCGCAAGGCTTGCCATAGGCCCAGCGAGGATCACTAAAAACTCTTTAAAACCGTTGATTTTTGGCCCTTCGGGGTAGGTAAGACCACCAAAAGCGATCAATTCAATCCTTGGTCTTTGTCCAAAAAACTTTGACGTGAGAGCATGACCATATTCATGAATCAATACAGATACGAAAATCACAACGATCCAAAATAGCGTACCTATCAAATTGAGTGAATTCAAGAAGCCAATTAAGGCGGCGACCACAAAAAAGGGCCAGGTGACTTTTACGGGGATGCTTTTCCCAAACTCGAACATTATTTCCCCTTAAAACTCTTAATGGCTTGTTGAAGTGCAATACCCATGCTTGCCGGCGTTTCGGCAACTGTGACACCACACTCTTTCAATACCCTAATTTTATCGACAGCTTTACCAGAACCATTCGAAACAATAGCACCGGCATGGCCCATGCGACGCCCCTCGGGAGCTGTAGCCCCAGCGATGAATGAGGCAACAGGTTTGGTCACATGTTGTCGAATATAGTGGGCCGCCTCCTCTTCTTGAGAGCCACCTATCTCCCCGATCATCAAGATCGAGTGGGTGTTTGGATCTTTTTCAAAGAGTCTTATAGCGTCGATAAAGTTTGTTCCATTGATCGGATCTCCACCAATCCCGATACAAGTCGATTGTCCTAAATTCAACGCCGAGGTCTGGTGTACCGCCTCATACGTCAACGTACCCGATCTGGAGACAATCCCCACATGGCCAGCTTTATGAATATAACCGGGCATAATCCCGATTTTACATTCCCCTGGCGTGATGATTCCGGGACAGTTGGGGCCGATCAGCCGGCTTTTAGAATATTTCAAAGCGGCCTGCACCTCCAGCATATCCCGTACCGGTATCCCTTCAGTGATGCAAACAATGAGTCCAATCTCTGCGTCAATTGCTTCTATAATTGCGTCGGCCGCATAGGGAGGTGGAACGAATATCATCGATGCATCGACCTCCATCTCCCTGACAACTTCATGGACTGTATCAAAAACAGGGAGGTTAAATATGCGCTCTCCCCCCTTACCCGGTGTTACTCCGGCTACAAAATTAGATCCGTAGGCGATGCACTGCTCGGTGTGAAATGCACCCGCTTTTCCGGTGATTCCTTGGGTGATAATGCGTGTCTTTTTATTGACCAAAATGGACATGCTACATCACCTCCTGAACTTGGGCGACAATCTTTTTAGCAGCGTCTAAGAGATCTACTGCGGCTATGATTTCAAGCCCAGACTTTTCTAAAAGCTGTTCCCCCTCTTTCACATGGGTCCCTTCTAAACGGACGACAATCGGCAAGCGAATATTCCGCTCTTGCACCACATGGATGATCCCTTCGGCGATCATCTTACAGCTTACAATCCCACCAAAAATATTGACCAAGATCCCTTTTACGTTGGGATCACTCAAGATCATCTCGAATCCAAAAGCGATCCGCTCCTTTGTGGCACTACCCCCTACATCGAGAAAGTTTGCCGGTTTCCCACCCTCATGTTGAATGATGTCCATCGTGGCCATCGCAAGACCGGCCCCGTTTACCATGCAACCAATATTTCCATCTAAGGAGACGTACGACAGATCATTTTCAAAAGCGGCATTTTCCGCTTCACTTGACTGGGTCGGATCGCGCATCTCAAGAATCCCTGGATGCCTAAAAAGTGCATTGTCGTCGATGGCAAATTTGGCATCTAATGCAATCAGCTGATTAGCAGGTGTCAAAACTAAAGGATTGATCTCTAAAATAGAGGCATCGAGTTCATAAAAAGCCTTTGCCAAATTGGTGACCAGCTTGGCTGCCTGCTTAGCGACATCGGCTTGGAAACCCATGAATTTATTGAAGGCAACGATCTGGTATGCACGTAGCTTTCCACCAGGTAAAATTGGAATAGTTAAAATTTTTTCGGGCGATTTTTCGGCGACCTCTTCGATATCCATCCCACCTTCTGTCGAAGCGATGAGAGTCATCTGTTTTTTGGCCCGATCTATGATCGCCCCTAGATAGTACTCTTTATGGATGTCTACCGGCCGACTCAAGATGACCTTATTGGCAACAACCCCTGCAGGTCCAGTCTGGTTGTTGACCATTTTCATCCCAAGTAGACGCTCTGTAATTTCTTTGATCTCTTTTGAGGATTTGGCGAATTTCACCCCCCCTGCCTTACCCCGGCCACCAGCATGGACCTGGATTTTCACAACCGCTTCTTTGAGATCGATCTCTTTTAAATCATTGATATGTTCAATCACAAAATACTCAGGAACAGGTATATGATACCTTTTCAGCAGCTCCTTCGCCTGATATTCGTGAATGTTCATAGATTGCCCTTTCCCCTTTATATCGCGTACATTTCAATATAGTTCAACTACGAATTGTAAAAAGACTATGTAGATTACTGAAAGAGAAGCAGAAGTGTATCTATAAATAAATTTTGTTATTTTAAGCCCCTGTTTAAGGTGGGAAAGCTATATAAAAAGGGTGTTGAAAGAGTCGAACTTGCTTAGCAGCTATAAGATCTGCTAGAATCTAAGGTTAGTCGATATTAACCCTTACGAGCCCCTTCTTGTTTAGCCTAGTCAAAGACAAATACCAAAAAATTAAGAAGTTTTTCTCCTTTTCTCTAACCCACCTGTTTTCCAAAAAACTGGACGCAGCCCAGTTGGAAAAGTTGGAGGAGCTCCTTTATATGCAAGATTTAGGTGGTGTCCTCGTAGAAGAGCTTTTGGGTGAAATCCAGTTATTTTACAAAAAGCATCCCGAATCGACCCAAGAGGACTTCATCCGCTGGATGAAGAAATTCATGCTCTCATTGTTTGTCCAAACCGAACCCCCTCTTTTGCGTGACTATCCACAAGGGGCCCTTATATTGGTAGTGGGGGTAAATGGTTCAGGAAAAACGACCACGATTGGCCGTTTAGCCTACTACTATAAAAACGAAGGAAAAAAAGTTCTTGTAGCGCCGGGTGATACTTTTCGTGCCGCAGCCAAAGAACAGCTTTCGATTTGGGCCAATCGGGCTGGGGTCACGATGGTCGACAGCCCCTCCAAAGATCCGGCGGGTGTCGTATACGAAGCTTTACAAAAAGGGCAAAACGAAAAATTCGATCTCATCATTGCAGATACGGCTGGTCGTTTAGACGCCAAAGTGGAACTGATGCGAGAATTGGAAAAGGTGATCCGGACAGCAAAAAAACTGCACCCCGATGCACCGCACGAAGTTTTATACATACTCGATGCGACTCTTGGACAAAATGGATTGGATCAACTCAAAGCGTTCATGCAGGTATGCCCCGTTTCGGGAATTTGTTTGACCAAAATGGATGGTACGGCAAAAGGTGGAGTAGCCTTAAGGGTGCAAAAAGAATTAAAAATTCCAATCTTATGGGTTGGGCTTGGTGAAGGGTTGGACGACCTGCAGCCTTTTGATGCGAATCATTTTGTTGAGTCTTTGTTTTAGTGCATAAAGAGCTTTTAAAAGTAGTTCAGGATTTAAAATTTCTTTTGGCGCCAAAAGGGGTTAAAAGAGGAACCAACACAAACTTATCCAATCCCCCTTTAGATCAAAAAAATGGGTCAAGCCCACCTAAAAAAAGTAAAAGTTCCATCTCGACTCTGCCGTCTGGTGACCTGACAATCCTGCCTATAAAAATCAAACCGTTAGAAACGCCGGTTGATAAAAAAGCGGTCGATAGATCCCCTATAAAATCTATTGGCCCTGTCCTTTCCGATTTGGTGGATTGGTACCAAAAAAAGTTCAAAACATTAGCGGTTTCCCCTTTAAGCGACAGACGGGCAGAGGATGCTAAAAAACGATTTGAAGAGGGCACTATAGAGGCCCCTATAGTGGTTTTTTTCCCAAAAAAAGGGCAAAAAGAAGAGCTCCAGCTTTATAAAAACATTCAATTGGCTATCCACAACTATCTACTTGATTGCCAAGCCCTATTTTATGATCAATTTTCTCAAGAATTGGCAAAAAAAACTCGTCTGATCTTGACCGATCCCAGCTGGATCAAGCCCTACCAAAAACAGATCGTCCAAGACCCCGTGACAAAAACGGATTTTTTATGGGGTGTCCCGATTTTTTATTTTAAAGCGTACGAAAAACTCAAAACACCTGAGGGTAAAAAAAGGCTATGGCAAGCGCTTCTATCACTCCCCCGTTCGTAGAAGTTTTGGTCGACCAAAAAATCTTGAAGCCTTTGTGCTATGAAAATATCGGGCTAAACGTTCAGGTTGGATCACGCGTTCTAGTCCCGTTACGGAATAAATTAGTCAAAGCTACCGTCATTCGTCCACTTGAAAAGGCCTCGTTTGAGAAAACCGCTAAAATTGATTCTCTTTTGGAGGAGGAATCGCTAACAACTGAATTGATGGGGTTAGCAAAATGGATGAGTGAATATTACCTCACACCCTACCAAAAAGTTCTCACAACCCTCCTCCCCTCCTCGTTGAAAAAGAAAACGGAAAAAGAGGAGCAATACTTTGTCGAGAAGAAAGGGACCATACAGCAACTCATCGATGCTGCAAGTGCGATCACAAATCCTTTGAATCCACAAAAAAAAATCCTAGAGACCCTTTTAATTCACGCAAAAGGGATCTACCTATCAAAATTGATGGAAATAACTCAAGTTTCTAAAAGTCCTGTGGATACCCTGGTAAAAAAAGGGCTTTTAGAGGTTAAAAAAATTGAGGTAGATCGATCCTTTTTTCACCACGAAGATTTCATCAAAGCACAACCTAAAACATTTAATGACGAACAGCAGGCCGCTTTTGATAAAATTGTCAAAAAATTGGGGGAGAGAAAATTTCACACAGAACTCTTATTTGGGGTAACCGGGAGTGGAAAAACGGAAGTTTACCTGCAAGCGATGCAACGGGCAAGAGATCTAGGTCTTGGTGTGATCTTTTTGGTTCCCGAGATAGCATTGACCACTCAAACCATCGAAAGGGTGCGCTCAAGATTTAAAGAGCAGATTGCGGTGCTGCACCACCGTTTGTCAGATGGTGAAAGATTTGACGCTTACCGAGGTATTTTGAACGGTAAAATATCGATTGTGATCGGGGCGCGCTCTGCCATCTTTGCCCCTGTAAATAACCTTGGGCTCGTTATTGTTGATGAAGAGCAAGATGGCTCCTTCAAGCAGACCGAGGAGATGCCCTGTTACAACGCAAGAGACATCGCAATTGTCCGGTCGAAATTGCAAAATGCGGTTTGCCTTCTAGGTAGCGCGACGCCCAGCTTTGAAACCTTCCATAACGCCACATCCAATAAATATGGGGTTTCCACCTTAACTAAACGGGCCAAAAATAACCCGCTCCCCGACGTTAAGATCGTGGACATGCGGCATGAAGATGACAAAAAAAAGGGGCATTGCCTGTTTAGCGATCTTCTTTTGGACAAAATAAAAGACCGTCTAGAGAAGGGGGAGCAAACACTCCTTTTTTTAAACCGTCGCGGGTTTTTTAAATGCCAAGTTTGCACAAGCTGCAATGAAACAATGAAATGTTGCGACTGTGATGTCTGTCTTACCTACCATAAAGGGGAAAATATCCTTACCTGCCATTTATGTGGCTTTACTTTAGATCCCAAAAAGGCCAACTGTAAAAAATGTCATTCAAATGAAACGATGCGCTTCAAAGGTCCCGGTACGGAGCAGGTGGAAAGAGCACTGAAGGCGATCTTCAAAGACGCAAGAGTTTTGAGAATGGATAGGGATACCACGCGGCACAAAGGGAGCCACGATGAACTTTACCGCCAATTCAAATCGCATAAAGCTGACATCCTGATCGGGACACAAATGATTGCCAAAGGGCTGGATTTCCCCTCTGTAACTTTGGTGGGCATAATCAACGCCGATTCGATGTTGCACATACCCGATTTTCGCGCCTCCGAGATGGCTTTCCAACTTTTGAGTCAAGTTTCGGGACGAGCTGGGCGCGGTGATTTCCCAGGTGAAGTGATTCTACAAACACGCTTGCCCGATTATCAGGTGATCCACCATGCTTCACAAGAAGCCTACACCGCTTTTTATAACGAAGAGTTGCCTATCCGTAGGCAGTTCGGCTATCCCCCTTTCAAAAAAATGATCCGCGTTATCCTTCAATCTGCAGATGCAGATTTGATTGATCGATACGGAGCCTATTTAACGGGTCTAATCGAGAAAAATAAAGAAAAGGATGTCGAAGTACTACCCTATACGCTTTGTGGCCTTACAAAGGCAAAGGGGCAGTTCCGTGGGCAAATTCTTTTAAAAGCTTTTAAGTTTTCATCGATACAAAAACTAGCCCCCCTCATTTCACCTCAAGAAAAAATCAAAGTATTGTTGGATGTAGACCCCAATCAAACATTTTTTTGATCAAAGTAAAACAATCCAATAAAAAACCCGCTTTTTAGGCGGGTTTTTTTATTTAAACTTTTTCTACAACATGAGGTTTCATCATGGGAAAATAGACGACGTCACGAATAGAAACTTCACCAGTTAAAACCATGACCAGACGGTCAATACCAATCCCGAGCCCACCAGTTGGCGGCATCCCCGTGTTCAAGGCTTCGATGAACTCTTCATCCATCGGATGGGCCTCTTTATCCCCGGCATCTTTCGCCTCTTGCTGCTGACGCAATAAAGTCTCTTGAAGCACCGGATCGTTGAGCTCAGAGTAAGCATTAGCCATCTCCATACCCAACATAAAGAGCTCGAAGCGCTCGACAATCCCCTCTTCTTTATCTTTGATGTTACGGTGATACTTACAAAGCGGTGTGGTTTCAACCGGATGATCGATGATAAAATGGGGTTCGATCAAATGTTCTTCCACAAACTCTTCGAATATTTTTGCAATCAAAAGTCCACGCGGTAATTTTTTCACTTCAGCTGGATCGAGTGGGGTTGAGCTCAAAACATGTCGCATCTGTTCATCGCTCATCTGGTCGACATCAATCCCTTTATAAACACGAATCGACTCTTTCATGGTGTATCTTTTCCAAGGACCTTTTAGATTCAGATGGTGCGTATTCCCTTTTTTGTCCTGTCTTGTCCCCAGGTCAGTTGTCCCATAGAGAGCGTTAGCCAAGTAGATAAAAAGACTCTCGGTAAAGTGCATCACATCATGATAGTCTTGATAGGCAGCGTAGGACTCGATCATTGTAAATTCGGGATTGTGAGTTCTATCGATCCCTTCATTTCGGAAAACCTTAGACATTTCGAAAACTTTTCTAAGGCCACCAACGATCAACTTTTTAAGCTGGATCTCTAAGGATATTCTCAAAAAAACATCCATGTGGAGCGCGTTTACATGTGTTGCGAAGGGACTTGCGTTGGCGCCACCATAAATCGACTGCAGAACAGGTGTCTCCACCTCAATGAACCCATGATCTTCATAAAAACGGCGCACCAAAGATAAAATCTTAGAACGTTTTTGAAAGGTCGCTAATACATCCGGGTGGCTGATCAGATCAAGCCAGCGCTTGCGGTAGCGCATTTCAATATCGTTCAGACCCGAATATTTATCAGGTAAAGGCAACAACGATTTAGCCCTAAAGGTCACTTCTTTGGCATAGACGGTGAGCTCCCCTACTCGTGTCCTAAAAAGATTCCCTTTTACAGATAAAAAGTCGCCAAGGTCGACATATTTTTCGATGAACTTCAATCCACTTAACTCATGCTGAGGATCCAATCCCACCAAGTGGGTATGATCACGATTCAACATCACCTGAATGGTTTGGTTTTCGTCTAGTAGGGTCAAAAACGCATTTTTCCCCATAGCTCTAAACAGGACCGTCCTACCGGCCACTTCCACCATCTCGGTAGAACCATTTTCGGCATCTTCGGAATGGCCTATCGGGTGACCATGATATTTTTTTGCAAGGTCAAGGGCCAAAATAGGAGAGAGCGAGGCAGCAGGATAGGGTTCAATGCCCAGCTGTCGGATCTCATCGAGCTTTCTTAATCGGTTACGGTACTCTTCTGAATGTTGCATTGATGTCTCTTTTTAACTTTTGTTCCGTTCGTTACATCTTCTAATTCATAGCCCAAAGATTGGATTTCGTTGCGAAAACGATCCGCATCTTGAAATCTTTTCTCTTTACGAGCTAGTTGTCTTTCCTTGACAAGATCCAGGATCTTTTGAGGGATCGGCTCCTCTTCTTTTTTTAAGCATGCTAAAATCGAGTCTAAGATTTCGAATAGGTGGACAATTTTTTTTACAGCATGCGAGCTTATCCTTTTTTGATCCAGTACCTTGTTCACATCACGGACTAAATCAAATAAAACGGCAAAAGCCTGGGGGAAATTGAGATCCTGATTGACCGCATCCATGAACGCCTGCTGAAATTTATGGGTGTCGAAATCCTCCTCTCCAAACTCTAAAAAATTGTTGAGTCTATCGATACACTGATCGATCCTCTCTAGGCTTGATCGGACACCAAGCAATCCATCTAGTGTAAAATTTAGCGGCATCCGGTAGTGGGATTGTGCCA
>CAXNCP010000003.1:0-12054 GCA_964200935.1 Chlamydiia bacterium
AGGACTCAATACTGAATGGACCGTGAAGGGGTCTTTCATCAAAATGGCATCTTGATAGGGGCCAAAAAAAGTGAACATTTCATCAAAGAACTGTTCCATCATTTTTTTGGCACCCTTACGGTCTATCGCAAAGGAAAAATCTTCCAGATTACCCGGATTTTTTTTGAATTCTTTTTCGATTTGATGTTTGTATTCTTTTAAAAAGGGGGACTCTTTAGGGGGGGTATGCATAGGCAATTTGGTCCCCTTTGGAATTTTTTTGCGATTTTCGACATCAAAACTCCATTTCCCACCATCTGGTTTTCCCCCTTTAATCATCACATCAAACCGTTTTCTTTGTTTGATATAGAAGCTCGCCATGCTGAGGTGTTTTTCACCCCCCAAAAGCTCTTTTATCTCCCCCTTTTTTGTCAAAAATAGGGGGGAATCTAAAATTTCTACCTTTTTTTCCAGCTCTTCCAAAACGGCATGATCAATTGGATCAAATGCTTTCATCCCTTTTTTATAGGTCGGTTTTTCATCATAAGATACGTAGTGTACCACAATATGAGCAGCCTCAAGCTCCTTTTGGTAGGCTTTCATAGAGGCTCGATGGAAAAGCAGCTTTTTTTTATGATAAGGGAACTCTTTAAAGTACCAAGGGTGCTCGTAGAGAATCACGTGGTCACCTTTTTGGAAAAACCTGCTGGGATCAAATAATTGGTGTGGTAAAATTAGGTAATCCATCGAAGCCATACCCTAAATATAAAAAATCTCTTATTCATAACCGATTTTTAATTTTTTTTGAATAGCAGTTTGCAAAAATAAAGGCTGAACATTCCATGTCCAACCAGTTCAAAATCAAACTCGAAGTCAAAGTGATCGCCAATAGTAGTCAGTCTAAAATTGCTCGCGACCGGTCTAAATCTTTGAAAGTCTACCTGCATAGTCCAAGAGAAAGGGGGAAGGCAAATGAGGAGCTCTTTGATCTGTTTAAAGCGACCTTTAAACCAATAAAATTTTATGTAAAAATATTGAGTGGAGAGCTCCAACCTAAAAAGACAATCGAAATAGAATTTTTATCGATTGAATACTATCACCTTTTTTTGGAAAAATTAGACCTCTTGCGCAATTAGCTTTCTTCGGAAAAATTGATGATTTTTTGAAGAATTTAAACGGAGGTTTTGAATACAATAGGTAGTCACATGGCAAAAAAGCTCCGTTTAAAGAAACGGGAAAATAGCGATTTTGACGGCCAAATGTAATTAGGCAAGAGGTCTATTAGCAACTATTGGGCAATCGCCTCAATAAATGGGGTAAAAGGTGCGCCTGAAGAGCGCTGGATAGAATTTTTATAGCACTTCAAAAAAATGGGCTTCATTTTTTTTGTATCTAATTTAGTCGATTTACAAAACCCATCGAATGTCTTGTCAAAACAGGGCTTAGTCGCCTCATTTTGGAACTCTTTTGTGAACCCACTACAAAACCGTTTATAGGGGGTACCCCGTTTTTGGGATAATTTTTTCAAATTCGCTTTTGTAGATCCGTTTGTTAAAACAATCGCAAAAAAAACAAATGGGGGGACTGAGCGGACCCGATCTCCTGCCTCCTCCAGATCATTTTTGTACTTTAAAAGGGAAAAAGAGGAGTGTTGTGCAAGGGTATTAACGATATAAGCGACATCTTTTTTCTGGTTGCTTGTAGCCTGGATTTTAAATGAGGGGCATCCTATCCCCTCTAAATTTAAACAAAAAAAGGAGAGTGCACAAAAAAATAAAAGAATTCTAGGATTCAGCCTCATTACCTGCTATCTATCAAAATCTCCATAGCTTTTGCAAGCTGAAGATCTTGTTTGAGATAAGATTCTCTAGGATCAATGTCTACATAGATGTCAATTGGACCCGCACCCTCTTGTTCCACAAGAACTTTATGCGTTTGACTGTCATAGGTAGCATGGGCCGGTAATGTTACCATGAGCCAGCCCGGAACTTTACTTGCATAGGTATTTATCCCAACACCACCACCCCACGTTTTTGTTCCAATCACCGTCACGTCATGTGATTTTTTTAGCAAACTGATCACAATTTCTCCGTCTGAGTGGGTCAGCTGATTGCAAAGAATCACAATTTTTGGGTGGCAATCTAATGGTTCAAAACAAGAATCTGCGTCGTGCATCTTGTTGTATACCCCTTTTGGTTGAGGGATTTTATCGATCACGTGGTTATGGATCCATCCGCCGTAATTATACCGCAAATCGAGAATGACCGCTCTTTTATCGGACAAAGCAGAAAACATCTTAGTGAACAAAAAGTAATCAGAAAGATCCATAGCCGGTAGGTGGATATATCCAACTTCCCCTTTGGACTGCTCATCAACTTTCAAACGGTTCTTATAAGACCAGTCGTATAAGCTGATGTCTTTACAATTAGACAAAGCTAAGGGCATAACAGTCTGACTTTCGGTTTTCCCCTCTTTATCCTTGAGCTCAAATGTCACGTTTGCTCCGTAAGACCCCTCAAGGTGCGCTTCAAATGGCTTATCTTTTTTGATCGGTTGATTGTTGATCGCCACTATGCAAGAACCCGGGATAAAATTTTTATAAGGATCTAAAAGATTGCTGTCATCTAGCAATGGGTCGACCTCATACTGTCTTAAAATTTCAAACCCCCCTTTTTCCTCTGAATAATCTAGGTCCAAAGGCAAGCTAAGTGACTCAAAAGAAGGATTAAAGGGTTCGAAAGGTTCAACAAAAATATGTAAGGTGTTCAACTCGGCCAGCATCATGGATATAAGGTAGGCAAAATCCACCCGATTACGTGCCCTTTCTAACAACACCTCATACCGATTTCTTAGGTCGATCCAAAAATTCTCTTTTAGGTTTTGATCATAAAAATAGGATTGATAGTTCCTTAAAATTGAATAAAAAAAGTGTTTTCGCTCCCCTTGTGAATCGTGGTCGATTTTTTGGTTTGTAATCTCAACAGGTGTCATTTGGGCGCATGAAAACCCATTACTGATGTCAGCCCAATAAAATTCTTTTTCATCCAAAACGATCCCTTTGTCACTTGTTGCAGAAAAAAACAGATCCTCGAAACCAACGTCCATCGCCTCTTCATTCCCATTTTTAAACGAGATGAAAGAGGTCGTCTTGCCCAAAATCACAATCCCGTTTTTTGTTCCTACTAGGCAACCAGGGGTGTTGGTCATCGGATTTTTATGTACCTTTTTTGTAAAAAGTTCTTTTTTCAGAGGGATCAACTCTTTCACTTCATCCATCGAAAACGGATTTTGTCCATTGAAGCTAACCGCTGATAAAATGGTTTTAGCCGTAGAGACCAAGTTTGAGGTATCAATCGATCGGGCCAAACCAATATTTCTCCCATTTCGATTCAAAAAATAGAGGGCTGCTTGTTGGGGATGCCATACAGGATTATAGCCATCAACCTCAGTAGCGGTGATTGGAAAACTTTTTCCCTGTTCAATCGAGAAGACCTTGAGATGAAAAAACAGGTTTCGCTTTTGAACCGAATAGGCAATCCACTGATTGTCAAAAGAAAAACTCACCCCTTCTTTACCCAAAAGAAAAGGGATATTCTTATCGACTAATATCTCTTTGTTTTGACCAACGTCCAACAAAAATAACTCTTGTTGTGCCGATGTCGTCAACACGTACTTGCCGTCATAGCTCACCACAAGGCGCGAGCGTGCCCTTTTATCGAGAAAATGGGATTTTTTCTCCCCATTTTCATCAAGAATATGGAGCCAGTTCCCATTTGCATCCCCATAAAGGGCATACAAATTTCCATTTCTTGCAGCCAGGTCATAGTAGTACCCATCCCCCTCAGGTTTGACCCGTATAAAATCTTCACTCCCTTTAGAACTGAGGATGATGGAGCCACGAACCAATATTGCTGAACGCTCGCCCGTATCATCAATAGCCAGAACCTCGTGAAGCGAGTAGTAGTTGTTAGGGCTTCTGAAGTTTTTAGCAATTTCCAGCTCATTTTTGATCGAAAACCAACTGGTTTCTCTTTGCGGTGAACCTCTAAGTTCGATTAGAACCTTGGACGCTTTAAAACTTTTAGGATCTAAAACCCAAATGTCCCCAAACGATGCCATCACCAGCTTGCCCCCTTTTGAGGTGAGCGATTGGATGCTATAGCCATCTTGACCCCATACGTCGACAAGCCCCTTATCTGTGTATTTGTAGACGCGTGCCATTGAACTCACGTCCGATAAAAAATAGAGCTCATTCTGACAAATGGTGGGGCTGTAGCAATTTGCCTCATCAAATAAGGGGATTTTTTTTATCTCCAAACCGGCTTTTTCTTCTCTTGTTTTATAGATCTGTCTAAGTTGCCCGCCCCGGTATTTTTGGATCGCTTTTTGCTTTTGAAATCGTACAAATAGATAGCTAGTTCTATCAAGACAAACCGCCTGAGTCCCCTGGTAAACACCCATTTCGACCACTTTTTTCGTCCGAAGATTGACTTTTTTCAGACAGGACTCTCTGTGAGATTGCTTGGTTAAACAAGAAAAGGTGATCTCATCCTCGCTATTGAAAAAAATCTCATCTTCGGAGCCTAAAGCCTCGTAAGTGATCCTTTCAAGACTATCCCCTTGAATATCGGTTAAATAAATTTCATAGGTATTACCCGTTTCAAAGTTGGATATAAACGCTATTTTCTTGCCGTCTTTAGAAAACTTTGGGTATTTGGAGATCCCACCATAATTATGGAGCGGATAGGCGACATATTTACCTTTATGAAGGCTACCCAACCAGATCTTACCGCCGCTTTGAAAGACAATCCGCTCTTCAAAAATGTCCGGATTGGAATAGATCCCCTCAGCCGCCTGCAAACTCAGGGCAAAGAGGGTCAGTATTGATAAAAGAGCGTTAAAAAGCGGTCGTAACATGAAATCCTATTGTATTTTATATTTCCTCTATCTCAATCCACCAACCTGTAATCCCCCGAAATACTCCGCTGATGACGTATGTCCAAGTCACAAGGACAAAAACCCACGCAAAATAGTACATGAAACCAAAAAGGAGCGTCAAGACGATTAAGGAGATTAAGAACACGTGATTAAAATCGAGCTGACTTTTCTGAATCCACTTCAAAGACTCAAAACGGCGTAAACTGATCATCAAATAGGACAAACCGATCACCCCTAAAGCAGATAGGATGGTACAAAAATTGACCCCGATTGTTTCCATTACAATGGGCTCTTGCAAGATTAGCTGCAAAGAGATCGCGGCTAAGGCCGCCGCCGGAATGGGCAATCCTGTGTAAATCTTTTTCTGTTTGGGCTTGAGCTCATCGGTTGAGGATACATTGAATCTGACAAGCCGTAATACACCACATAAAGAAAAAAGCATCGCCGCTAGAAAGGTCAAAAAATAGGGTAGACTTTTTGGCTCGATCGTAGCCGTTTTCATCAAAAGGACAGAGGGTACCACGCCAAATGTGATCGCATCAGACAGCGAATCAAAATTCATCCCAAACAGACTCTCTCCTTTGAGGCGGCGAGCTACAAAACCATCCAGTACATCGACACACGCTGCCACTAAAATCAAGATCGCAGACTTAAAAAGTAAAGTTTTTGGTTCAAAGGAAGGATCATAGAGTACCGTTTTAAAAATTACAAAAAGCCCGATCGAAAGACCTAGTGCTGTGATGATATTAGGGACAACATATGGTTTTTTCATCTGTGATTAAAACCTTGGTTTTTGGTACAATTATGCATGAACCCCACCATATATTTGAACGACATTCTTTGATCCCAACCGACCCGATTTTTAAAAAAAATTCTCCTCGAGACAAATTTTTTTCTAGAGGAGAAAGTTTAGAGCTGTTTTTTTTAAATCTGGACAATTTGTGTGTTCATACAATATATAGTGTGTCATAAGCGTAAATCAATACAACATGTAGTGTTGCGAGGAATCATGAGTGAAGAAAAAACATCCACTAGTTCTACCCTGATCAATGAATCACAGGTGAAGAATAAAAGCGGAATCAGCCTAACCGTTGTAAAGCGCAATGGCCATGTTGTCCCTTTCACGGCACAACGGATCAGCCGCGCGATCGAATCGGCTTTCAAGGATGTCAAGAACACCGACGACCTTTCGCTATTTCAACAAGAGATCGGTTCTTTGACAGAACTTGCGGTCTCTTCTTGCATTCAAGAGAGCAACCAAGGGAAAACCCTCACAGTCGAAGGGATCCAAGACCTGGTCGAAATCATTTTGATGAAAAAAGGTCTACATGACGTCGCAAGAGGTTACATAACCTACCGTAACGAACACAAAGCAAGAAGAGATCAAAGCATCGAGAGCATACGCATCTATCGTCGTGACGGCTCCACATTGGTGCGCCTAAATCCGATGAAGATCGCCTCCTCGATTGAATTCTCTTTACGCAACGGCTACCAGACCGAGGGGCAGACTGTACCCGAAACAATCATCGATACGGTTAATCCATTAACTACAAGCGTAATCGAGCGTTTGATGCAAAAATGGCAAAACAAGGAACTTCTATCTGTCCATGTGATCCAAGATCTCATTGAAGAGTGCTTGATGGAAGCGCGCCAGTTCAGTGCTGCCAAAGCCTATATATTGAAGCAGGCCAACGAGGGGAAAGTACATCCAAAATCTCAACTGCGTTCTAGCGATGCCACCATCTTCCAGGTCAAAACTAAAAGTGGGGAGCCGCGCTCTATCAGCGATGAGGAGATCCGCAAAAAAATTGGATTTGCCTGCAAAGGATTTGAGGCGATCATTGATGTTGAAGAGCTAACCCAAGCGACTATCAATAATTTCTATGAAGGGATTCTTGAAGAGGAGATCGACCAGGCGATGGTTCTTGCTGCCCGTGCGATGGTAGAAAAAGATCCCTGTTATGCAGAAATATCTGCGCGTCTTCTTTTAGACATCGTCTATAGAGAAGCGCTGGGGATTTCGATGATGGACCCCTCTTTGGCTCGCCGCCATAAAGAGTATTTTCCCAACTATATTAGACGGGGTATCTCCTTAGGGCGTTTGTCCAATGAACTGCTCAACTTCGACCTGCCAAAGTTGCAAGAGGCGCTTGATCTATCTAGAGACTACAGCTTCAAATATCTTGGTCTGCAAACCCTTTATGACCGCTATTTCATCCACCATGAGCGTAGAAGGCTCGAGACGCCGCAGATCTTTTGGATGCGTGTTGCGATGGGTCTTGCGATAAAAGAGGACAATAGAACCGAAAGGGCAATCGAATTTTACAATGCTCTCTCCCAATTTTATGTTGTATCCAGCACACCCACACTGTTTAATTCAGGGACACAACACTCACAACTTAGCTCTTGCTACTTATCCACCGTGATGGATGATTTGGAAAACATTTTCAAAATCATCTCGGACGACGCCCGTCTTTCTAAATGGGCAGGTGGTCTTGGCAACGACTGGACAAATGTGCGTGCAACCGGATCGCGCATTAAAGGGACCAACGGAGAAAGCCAAGGGGTGATCCCCTTTTTAAAGGTGGCCAACGATGTTGCGGTTGCGGTCAACCAGGGTGGAAAAAGGAAAGGGGCGATGTGTGCTTATCTAGAAGTTTGGCACTTAGACATCGAAGATTTCATCGAGTTGAGAAAAAATACTGGTGATGAGAGACGTCGTACTCACGATATGAATACGGCCAACTGGATCCCCGATCTTTTCATGAAGCGTGTGCATGAAAATAAACACTGGACCCTTTTCTCCCCTTGCGATACGCCGGATCTTCACGACCTGTACGGCAAAAATTTTGAGGAGCGCTATGCGCACTACGAAAAACTAGCCGAAGAGGGTAAGATCCGCCTCTTCAAAAAAATTGAAGCGACGGCTCTTTGGAGAAAAATGTTAGGGATGCTTTTTGAAACAGGACACCCCTGGATCACCTTCAAAGATCCATCCAACATCCGCTCACCCCAAGACCACCAAGGTGTGGTTCATAGCTCCAATCTGTGCACAGAGATTCTTTTGAATACGTCAGAGAAGGAGACGGCCGTTTGTAACTTGGCTTCTATCAATTTAGAACGTCATATTACCAATCAACAGCTTGATACCGAGTTGTTGAAAAAGACGGTAACGACTGCGGTGCGGATGCTAGATAACGTGATCGACATCAATTTCTACCCGATTGAGGATGCAGAGTATTCCAACTTGCGCCACCGCCCAATCGGATTGGGGATGATGGGATTCCAAGATGCCCTTTATATGATGAATATCAGCTACGCAAGCCACGAGGCGATCGAGTTTGCCGATGTGAGCATGGAGCAGATCTCTTACAACGCAATTATGGCATCGAGCCAGCTTGCAAAAGAGCGTGGAACCTACCCCACATATAAAGGATCCAAGTGGGATCGTGGGCTTCTGCCTATCGATACAATCGAGTTGTTGAAACAAGAGCGTGGTGGCTATCTAGACCAAGATACTACAGCACGTCTTGATTGGAATGCGGTGCGCGCTTCGATCAAGGAAAACGGAATGCGCAATTCTAACACGATGGCGATTGCACCGACCGCAACGATTGCAAATATTTCTGGTATCGTCCAATCAATTGAGCCTTCATTTAAAAATATTTATGTGAAGTCCAACCTTTCTGGAGAATTTACCGTCCCCAACACACACCTTGTGAATAAACTCAAGGAGCTGAATCTTTGGGACGATGAGATGATCGATGACCTAAAGTATTATGACGGGTCGATCCTCGAGATCGAGCGTATTCCGGAAGAGATCAAACGGGTCTACTTGACCGCTTTTGAGATCGATCCTACCTGGATCATCGAGTGTGCGTCACGTCGTCAAAAATGGATCGACATGGGGCAATCGTTGAACCTGTATATTGATCAACCGAGCGGTAAAAAGATCCATGACATGTACCTATTCGCCTGGACCAAAGGGTTGAAAACAACCTATTACCTGCGCAGTAGAGCGGCTACACAGATTGAAAAGTCTACAACAGACATCAATAAACGTGGACTGCAGCCAAAGTGGATGAAAAGTGTTTCTGCGTCAGCCAATATCAAGGTGGACCGTCAGGCAGAAAGCAAGCCTAAAGTTTGCTCTTTAGAAGAGGGCTGCGAAAGCTGTCAATAAACTATCAAGAATCTTGCCTCCCTATAAAAGTGGGGCAAGACTCTAAAAATTAAGGGGAAAAACTATGAAAGCAACAGAGCGTTTAAAAGCCGATCAAAAAAGGCTGATCAACAACAGTAAAGTGGATGTGAACCAACTCATGCCTTTGAAATACCATTGGGCTTGGGAACACTACCTAAACGGTTGTGCAAACCATTGGATGCCGACCGAGGTTTCGATGCAATCGGACATCGAGCTTTGGAAATCTAACCGTTTGACAGACGGTGAAAGACTGCTCGTGATGAGAAATCTAGGGTTTTTCTCTACGGCAGAAAGTCTCGTTGGCAACAATATTGTATTGGCGATTTTTCGCCACATCACGAACCCCGAAGCTCGTCAATACCTGCTCAGACAAGGATTTGAAGAGGCGATCCATACCCATACATTTCACTACATCGTAGAATCTTTAGCCCTTGATCCGGGTGAAATTTTCAATATGTATCAAGAAATTGATTCGATCCATGATAAAGATGCTTTCGAGATGAAAATCACAGAAGAGGTTTTAAAGGATAGCTTTTCTACCGAAACAACTGAAGGGGCCCAAAAATTCCTTGAAAACTTGATCGGTTACTACGTGATCATGGAAGGGATCTTCTTTTATAGCGGCTTTGCGATGATCCTTTCGTTGCATAGACAAAATAAAATGATCGGGATCGGAGAGCAGTTCAAGTACATTCTACGCGACGAAACAATCCACCTCAATTTCGGAATCGATTTGATCAACTCAGTCAAGGAAGAAAATCCGAACCTTTGGACAGAAGAATTCCAACAGCACATTTATAATCTGATCGATGAGGCGGTGGAACTAGAGATCCGCTACGCCAAAGATTGCTTGCCACAAGGGGTATTGGGATTGACAACCGGTATGTTTAAAGATTACGTCGGCTATGTTGCCGATAGACGTCTCGAAAGGATCGGATTGAATGCACGCTACCACACCAAAAATCCATTCCCTTGGTTGAGCGAAACGATCGATCTGGAAAAAGAGGGGAACTTCTTTGAGCGTAGGGTAACCGATTACCAGTCGGCATCTAACCTCTCTTGGACCTAATAAAAAGATTCTAAATTTTTCTTTTTTACCCCCTTTCCTTCATTAGAAGGAGGGGGTTTTTAATTTAGATTTCTAAAAAATACAAGCAGACCCAAGCTAATGTGGGCAATAAGCTCGGCCCTTTTTCTTGATTGAATCGACAGCTTTTTGAAAAGTGGGCAATCTAAAAAAGGGACTAGAAAGGTTTTAGGCAAAAAACTATACTGGTACATTTTTTAAAACCAACGACCTGATCCCCTACCAAAGCAAGAAATCCTACTCAAGGCAAAATTTATGCACATACACCGTTTCAAATTTGAGGAAAGCCACTTCATTGATGAAATTCAGTCGACCTACATGCGCTATTCGCACCCATCCGGTCTGAAGGTGATCAAAATCAACAATCTCGATCCTCAAAATGTCGCTTCGATCTTGCTGCAAACAATCCCCGAAAATTCTAATGGCTGTCCACATGTCTTAGAGCACGTTGTCCTTTGCGGTTCGAAAAAATTTGATGTAAAAGACCCCTTTTTTTCGATGCTTCGACGCTCGATCGCCGGTTTCGCGAATGCCTTCACCGGTTCAGATTTCACCTGTTACCCATTTGCAGCCCATATCAAAGAGGATTTTTTCAACCTTTTTGAGGTCTATCTAGACGCAGTGTTTCACCCCCTTATTGATAGGGCTAGCTTTTTACAAGAGGGTTTCAGACTCACCAGTGAGGGATATAAAGGGATTGTGTTCAATGAAATGAAACAAGGACACAGCTCATTGTACGATCGTTTGCATCACAAAACGGTCGAAAATCTTTTTCCCGATACACCTTACCGTTTTGATAGCGGTGGTGTGCCAAAAGAAATTGTAACATTGACGCACCAAGATCTTTTGGATTTCCACAAAGATTTCTATCACCCCTCTAAAGCATTGATCTTTTTATACGGAAATTTAGACATCGATGAACAGCTCCAAAAAATCGAAGATTCGATAAAAAATATCCCTTTGTCCGATAAACCGGCACTCACAAGGGTCTACCAATCCCCCTTTTCGACAAAAAAAATTGTCCATACCCACTATCCTGCTACCAAAGATGAGACTGCAAAGCACCTCACCATCGGTTTTGTTGTAGGTGACCAAAAAAATCAGGAGAGGCTTTTAGAAATTTTATACCTCAAAATGCTCTTGGCCGACCACGATGCCTGTCCGCTCCAGAGGGGCATTATGGGAGAAGATTTAGCAAGCTCTGTGGAAGTATTGACCGACATGGAGGTATTACAACCTTATATCTATTTTACATTCAAAGATGTGACCGATCCTGAAAAACTGGTCGCTACTTTCGATCAAATACTTCACCACTGCTATGAACAGGGTTTTTTTGAAGAAGCGCGCCATGCGGCCCTTCACCAGCTCAAGATATCCTTTTTAAATACTGTTGAAGATGGCTATCCAACGGGACTGATCTTTTTTTTCCGGGCTCTGCTCCCTAGCCTAAATGGCTCCGACCCATTAAAAATGCTCAAATTCAAAGAGCGGATCGAGACACTTGAAAAAGCGATGGCAAAGCCTGAAAATATTCAAAAAATTCTCAAAGAGGTTTTTTTAGAAAATAACCATCGGGTCGAGATCCACTTTTCTCCAAAAGAACACTTACTTGAAGAGGAGCTCCCAACACCTTTGAAAATCACCGAGGCTATGGAGGCGGTCATTCAAGAAGAGACCAAATTGATTGAGGCTAAACAAAAGCGATCGCATGATGCATCTATACTCCCTATCTTGCATATGCATCAGCTTCCTAAAAAACCCTTCACCTATAGCCTCGAAAAGCAGGAGGGATCTGTCCCTATCTTTGTCCACAAAACGTGGACAAACGGATTGAGTTATATCGATC
>CAXNCP010000004.1:0-11980 GCA_964200935.1 Chlamydiia bacterium
GAATCTATTTTTATCACGACTACCCCCTTGCATGATGGCGCCGTATTGATGCGCGAAAAAGAGATCATCGCCGCCGCAGCCATCCTACCTTTGACCCAAGGTTCGGGACTTGCAAAATCGATGGGGACGCGCCATAGAGCAGCCATCGGTCTTTCTGAGATTTCAGACGCGATTGTGATTGTAGTTTCCGAAGAGACCCATTTTGTATCCGTCGCCAGAGATGGTATTTTGACAAAAAACATCAAAATCGACCGTTTCAAGGCAATATTGCGTAGCATTTTCGCCCCTGAGCGTCATGAGCATGTGATCTGGTATCAACAAATTATCGATTGGTTCCGACAATGAGACAGTTTCTTCAAGAGCTTTTTTTAGAAAATATACCGCGAAAGCTGGTTGCGATACTTACAGCTATCATCATCTTCTTCTTTGTCAATCAATCGCTCACTGTCACAAAAGTTGTGAACAACGTATCAATCCGTCTAATCAACATTCCTCCCCAAAAGACGGTGGATGGGCTTTTGCCAAACGGTTATTTATTAAAAAAAATCGCCCTCACGCTCAATGGAAAAAAATCCTCTTTGGAGGAGATTTCCTCAACAGACATCGAAGTGGTGATTGATCTTACGGGAAAAAAGGAAAGCTTCACTGCAACGATCACCGAAAAGAACCTAATCTCTTTGAATCCCCAAATCAGAATTGCAAAGGATATCCGAAAGGTTTCTACCAGACAAGTCTATATCCAGCTCCAAAATCTTGTGACCGATAAAATCCCGGTATACCTCTTAAAGCCTTCCGGTGAGGCTCCAAAAGGATTCCAATTCGTCGATATCCAACCTCATGTAGTCTTTGTGGAGGTGACAGGACCCGATGATCTGATTCGCAAATTGAAGGTTCAAGGATTGGTGAAAGTTTTCAATCTCAACGATATTTCACCAGAGGATTTAGATGGAATTGCCACAAGAACTGCAAAAAATGATGTTGTTGCATTTACGACCCCTTTAGACCAACGTTTTGTTTATATTCCATCTGTGGCGCCAGACAAAAAGTTCTACTTTGATCCCAATTCGGAGAAAATCAAAATCGACTTTTTACGCACACAAATCTTGCCCATTGAAGCCAAAATCCCCCTCACCTTTTTTGTCCCTACCAAACATCCTAAAGAGATCGATGTGACGCAGATTTCAATCCAAGAAAGTAACGTGGTCACCTCTATGAATGAGATGAAGGTTTTGGCCCTTAAGGTTTATGCGAAGAATGTGAGTCAGCCGTTTTTAGAGACGGTCCAATCGATGATGCAAATTGTTGTAGTACCTCCGATTTTGCTGGGACAAAGGGCCACGTGGTCTATCGAATTCATCGCCTCAAAAGATCTTGAAGACAAATACGTGACCCGGATGGTGCAAGAGAGCTCAACTACACGGCAGAATGACCAGCCTGAACTGGTCAAAAGGGAGCTTTACCGTAACCGCTTTAGGAATTACATGAACCAAATGGTGTTGACCGGTGATGACGGTGTCCCTTTGGATTTTTCTATCCAATTCAAAGGCTCGAAAATTTTAGTCCAACAAAAATCTGATGCCAGCTAATCGGTATTACACTCCCCAGGATTTTTCCCAAGATTCGATTGTTGAGTTGGAGCCGTCTGAGGGGATCCATTTAAAAACGGTCATGCGCAATCAAGTGGATGATGCAGTAGAGCTGGTCAACGGCAAGGGTCTGCTTGGGCAAGCAATTGTCACTCAGATCACAAAAAAGGGTGTTTTTCTAAAAATCGTGAATTTAGAAAGGATCCCATCTCCAAAAGATCTCATCTTAGGAGTCGGTTTTTTAGTTCAAGATCGTCTGGATTCTATTTTAGAAAAAGGGTGTGAGCTTGGGATGACTCAACTCGTGCTCATCCGAACTGAAAACGTAGGTAAAGAGGGTTTTACTGATGCTCAAGTAGAGCGGATGCGGCGCGTACTTATAGCTGCACTCAAGCAGTCGGGCCGCTACTGGCTGCCGTCCATCGATTTGAAAAAAGATCTAAAGTCCTTCATTGAGGGAAATGATCGGGTCTATTTTGGCGACATTGACCCCGCATCCCCCCCTTTTTTTGAGGCATTTGACCTAAATGCACCATTCAAACTTTTAGTTGGCCCGGCAAAAGGGTTTTCTTTAGATGAGATCCAACTTTTGAAAAATACCTCCGTATGTACCGGTGTTTATTTGAGCGATGCGGTACTGCGCGCCGAAACGGCAGCCATCCTCATGATTGGCCTATCTAACCATGCTTTTTTGCTAAAATAGTTCCATTAATAGGATCAAGTGTGACATAGAGTCCCTCTTGTACCGATGCAATATCTCCGTGTGCCCGATAGACGCAAGGGATATTGAGTCGCTGTATTTCTACTAAAAAAGCTTTTTCATCTTCATTTTGTTCCGCATAACCTATGAATAAAACACCTGCAGCATGTTTTAGAATAGGAATATACTCCGAATGAAAATCGATGATGACAACGATCTTATCTTTGGCAAGGTGGGGAGAAATTACTTTCAAAGGCAAGTTATAAATTACAGGTGCTTCTATAAGCTGGTTGCCAATTCCAATCCCTCGAAAAAAAACCTCCCCGATATGCAAAAGCTGTATAGTATTTGTTGTACCAGGGCGATTAAAGGGGGCTCCGTAGGTTACAACAATCAAGTCTCCCAGTCGAATCCACCCTTTTTCTAGTCCTATCTTTGAAGCTTGTTGCAGGCCCTCATCTAAAGTTTTATATGTTGCAAAAACGGGGCATACTCCCCATTGAATGGCCAGACGATGAAATGTTCTAGTAGACACAGTTAAGGCATATATCCGGTTTTCTGGCCTTAAGGCGCTAATCGCGGAGGCAGAGCGGCCTGTGATAGAAAAAGACAGTACTCCCGATGTGCGGGCTGTAAGCGATAAAATGACCGCCCCATGAGCCACCGCATTACTAATATCAAAACCGTTTTTAAACCCATTTTTATGGTACATATCGGTGAAGTCGACATGATCTTCAGCGTCTATGATGATTTTGCGCATCCTATCCACAACTTCCAACGGGTATTTACCCACAGCCGTTTCCCCGGATAACATGACTGCAGAAGCTCCATCAAAAATAGCATTTGCAACATCAGAAACTTCCGCTCGAGTAGGCCTTGGATTTTCGATCATCGATTCTAGCATTTGTGTCGCTACAATCGAGTATTTGCCCCAGTAAAATGCCCTAGCAATCAAAAATTTTTGAATCGAAGGGATCACCTCCATCTTCAATTCAATTCCCAAATCACCACGTGCTACCATGATACCATCTGCTTCTTGAACAATAGTTTCGATATTATCGATCGCTTTAGTGGTCTCGATTTTGGCAATCACTCCCACATCTTCGTACCCTTCGTCCAGCAAAAGCTGCTTGATGGCTAAAACATTTTGCTTGGAGACGACAAATGAAACGGCGATAAGATCAACCCCCTCCTTGATCGCAAAAAGGATATCATTGCGGTCATGCTCTGTAATATCCGGTATATTCAGCCTAGCGTTGGGGATGTGGCAATTTTTGTTCTCTTTTAGAATACGCTCATTTTTGAACTCTAAAAGAGCTCCACCCTCATAACGACCCTTACACTCAGCAACCAGGTACCCATCATCAAATAAGATTTCCATACCGGTTTCAATTTTATGGACAACATCGTGAGGGTGGACGGTGAAATCACCGTTTTCACCGAACCTGTAGGTTTTATTTTTTTCGATTTGTATCTGTTTATTAGGTAAAGGATCGACCCTAATCTCGTATCCCTTAGTATCCATCATGATGGCTATCGGCTCATCAAGCTCTTGGCGTACTTTTTGAATAGTCTTAATTACCTGAAGATGCTCTTGTTGAGTTGAGTGACTAAAATTCAATCTAAAGACATTAACTCCAGTTTTCACTAGGTCATGAATCATCTTTTCTTGATTAGAACTAGGCCCAATAGTGGCTATGATCTTAGCTCGTGGATACCCCATAACTTGATTTATCTCTTCTTGGCGAATTAACAACAAGAACAAACCTAAATCTATTGCACTATAGCTTTTTATGAAAATATTTTATAAACTAAGATATAAAACATCGATTATAGATGCTCCTCATATTCAGTGAATTAAAAAAAAATTCTCCTATTCGGAAAAAATATCTCTTCTTTCTAAACAGCCACTTTGAAAGAATAGAAAAATCAAAACTTGGGTATCTTCTACTTGGCTTACGAAGAGATTGTCTTAAAAAATGTTCGTGTACACAACCTAAAAGGGGTTGATCTCACTTTAAAGACCAATCAACTGATCGTCTTTTCCGGCGTATCAGGATCGGGCAAAAGCTCACTAGCATTCGATACCATTTATCTCGAAGGACAACGCCGCTACCTAGAATCGTTGACCACTTTTGCCAAAAGGCACATTGGTGGGCTAAAAAAACCGCTGGCCGATTCGATTGAAGGGCTATCCCCTTGTATTGCGATTGAGCAAAAAACCATCGGACGCAATCCCCGCTCTACGGTTGGTACGATGACCGGCGTCTACGATTTTTTGAGGGTTTTGTATGCCCGGGTAGGAACACCCCGATGCCCCGATACACTCGAGCTTCTTTCCAAACTTTCAAAGGAAAAAATTCACCAGATACTTTTAAGGGATTTTTTGGGACAAGCGGTCTATGTGCTTGCACCCGTTGTCGAAAACAAACGTTCCGACTTTAAAGAACTGATATCGGGATTTTATAAAAAAGGATATACGCAGGCGCGTCTGAATTCCAAACTCATCGAGCTTACACCCGATACCGAAATCGACCAGCACCAAAATACCCATTTAGAGATCGTGATCGATCGAATCAAGATCGAGGCTAAGGGGGAAAAACGTTTAATGGAGGCGATCGACAATGCTTTAAGAGTCGGTCAGAAAAGGATGTCCATACTTGAACGAGATTCCAAAGAACAGACCTTTTTTTCCACCGAAAGCTACTCGTTTGCGACAAAAAAAAGCTACCCCGTTCTAGAGCCTTACCACTTTTCCTTTAACCACCCTGATGGGATGTGCCCCCATTGCGAAGGGTTGGGAGTGGAAAAAACATTTCGACTTGAGGGGCTTTTGGATGTAGAGAAAAGCATAAACGAGGGTGCTTTGGATGCGATCACCCCATTTGAGACGCAAACATGGGGCAATATTTATACAAATTTAGCCCGAATTTACCGTTTCAATCTAGCGACACCTTTTAAAGATTTGTCTGAAAAAGCACAAAAAATTCTGTTGGATGGGGTCGATGAGAAGTATCTTTTGATGCAGTTTGTGCACCAAAAAACGAAAGAGAAGACTACCCAATACATCGCATGGAAAGGGCTTAAAGCCGAGTTGAAAAAACGGTACCAGGATGCCAAAAGCGACCTTTACAAAGAAAAGCTAAATGAGTTTATTATCGACGTTCCCTGCTCGTCTTGTGAAGGGGCCAGAATCGACCGGTATCAAAAAGTAACCCTTTTTGAAGATAAGATGATACACGATCTCACCCGATTTTCTCTAATCGAGCTTAAGGCGTTTTTTGAAAAAGTAGGCTTAAGTGCAGAGGATGTTCCAATAGCAGAGGAGCTTTTAAGGGAAGTTTTAAGGAGACTTCATTTTCTCATCGATGTTGGCGTCGGTTATCTTTCGCTTGAGAGAACATCCTCCACGTTGAGTGGTGGAGAGGCCCAGCGTGTCCGCCTAGCCTCCCAACTTGGCCAAGGGCTTGTGGGTACAACCTATATTCTTGATGAGCCAAGTATCGGTCTTCACCCGGCAGACAACCTACAACTTTTAAAAACGCTGCGCAACTTAACCCGTCAAGGGAACACCGTAATTGTGGTAGAGCATGACGAAGAGACCATTCGACATGCCGATACGATTGTAGATGTGGGCCCTTACGGGGGTGAGGCGGGGGGGCGAATTGTCGGCTATGGAGGTGTCGAGGATCTTATCCGCTCTAAAGATTCGATCACCGGTGCCTACCTAAGTCGAAAAAGAAAGATCGAAATTCCCCTTCAGCGCCGAAAACCGAGAGGGTTTTTACAGATCAGGCAGGCAACACACCACAACCTCAAATCGATCGATATCGCATTTCCGTTGGGTGTATTTTGTGCCGTCACGGGAGTTTCAGGGTCCGGAAAATCCTCATTGGTCAATGACATACTTTACCCTGTCGCCAGCAACCATTTGATGCAGTCCAAACTCGCCCATGGATCCTATCAAGGGATCGAAGGGTTAGAACAATTGGATAAAGTGATCATGATCGATCAGCAACCGATCGGAAAAACTCCCCGATCCAATCCGGCCACCTACATCAAGGTTTTTGATGCGATTCGAGAACTCTTTGCCTCTTTACCCGAAAGCATGGCTTTAGGTTTTAAAGCGGGCCGTTTTAGTTTCAATGTAAAAGAGGGCTCCTGTTTGAGCTGTAAAGGGATGGGGCTGATCCGAATCGACATGGATTTTTTAGAGGATAGTTGGGTGGAATGTCCCCATTGCGAAGGAGAGCGATTTGACCCGAGGACCCTTTCGATCCGATTCAAAGGGAAAAATATTTATGAAGTATTAGAGCTATCTGTAGATGAGGCCCATCAGCTTTTTGAGGCGATCCCGACGATAGCTAGAAAGCTTGCTACCCTTAATGAGGTGGGGCTGGGCTATATGAAAATTGGGCAGTCTTCTACCACTCTATCAGGAGGAGAGGCCCAACGGATCAAGTTGGCTAAAGAGTTATCGAGACCAAGCACCTCAAAAACGCTCTATCTACTGGATGAGCCCTCCACCGGATTACATTTCGAAGATATCCAAAAGCTTGTGAAAATTCTTCAAAGACTGGTTCAAAAAGAGAATACCGTAATTGTGATTGAGCACAATCTCGATCTGATCAAGATCGCTGATTGGATCATCGACCTTGGGCCCAAGGGGGGAAATGAGGGTGGGTATCTGATGGCCGAAGGTACCCCCGAGGAGATTGCAAAATCCCCCTCTTTGACAGGACAATTTGTAAAAGATGCACTCAATGATACCCTACAATTTTACAAACATACAGTTTCAAGCGACGAAAAACCGATCACCGAAATCGTCGTAAAGAATGCAACCCAAAATCATCTAAAGAATATTGATATTACGATCGAACGTAACGAAATCACCGCTTTTACAGGCCCATCCGGATCGGGAAAATCCTCGATGGCGATCCAAACAATTTTTGCTGAGGGGCAAAGACGCTACTACGAGACGCTCAATGCCTGGGCTCGCCAATTCATAGAGCAGATGCAGAAGCCTAAAGTAGAATTCATTCAAGGGCTGTCAGCTGCGATTGTGATCGAGCAAAAAAGGCACGCCGGAAATCCCCGCTCCACAGTTGGAACGATAACCGAAATCTTAGACTATTTGCGTATCCTCTATGCTAAAGAGGGTGTCGCTGTGTGCCCTGAATCCAAAGAGACCCTTGTCCACGTGACTAAAGAGTACATCGTCGAGGATCTCCTCAAAAAATACCCCGATGAAAAATGTATTGTGCTGGCCCCTTTAACCCTCAAAAAAGAGCTCTCGTATCGCGATCTTTTTGACCGGTTGATCAAGGAGGGGTTTTTGAGGGTGCGCATTCAACAAAAAATCTATGAGCTTACCGACCCGTTACCTGAGCTCACAGGCTTAAAGGAGCAGGTAGAGCTTGTTGTAGACCGGGTGATGATTTCCCAATCGAGTAAAAAAAGGCTCTACGATGCGATCGAATCCGCATCTCAAATGAATGAACATTCTTTGATGTTTCTTATAGGAGATGCTGCAGAACCGCCAAAGAAAAATGGGCAAAAAATACTCACCTATTTTCTTGCATTTTCAGCCCCTTCATCGAATAAAACCTATCCCCGAATCGAACCAAAAACATTTTCTTTCAATGCTGAAGAAGGGATGTGCACAACCTGTGAAGGGATTGGCTCTTTAAACACGGTAGATATCAGAAGCTGTCCTAAGCTTTTTAAAGCGACACTCAAAGATCTGATCGACCATCTCTTGCGTTATGAATACAATCCAATACGATCGATTTTGAAAATTCTGACTGATGCCGGTATTGATCCCAAAGAGCGTTTGGATAAAATGGACGAAAAGACACTTGAGTTTGTTTTAGAGGGGGCAAGCGTGAAAAATAGCCCCTATCATTGGATAGGCCTCCACCCATTTTTTGAACGATTATTCAGATTCGGAAAAGCGCAGCAAAAAGAGGCTTTGGCACCTTTATGCCAAAATAAACCTTGCCCGGGCTGTAAAGGGACAAGGCTAAACCCGCTAGCATCAAATGTACATATCCAAAACATTACCCTTCCTGAACTTTTGAGAATGCCTATTCAAGAAGCCTATGACTTCTTAAAAAAGTTACGACTTGCTCCAGAGATTGATGAGGTCATTTCAAGTGTTTCAGATAAGCTCAAACTCTTGATCCAAATCGGTGTTGATTATCTTTCACTCGAAAGGACATCGTTGAGCCTTTCTGGAGGTGAAATCCAAAGAATCCACTTAGCGCGCCAACTTGGTGTCAACTTGACTAATTGCCTTTACGTGCTCGATGAGCCCAGCATCGGTCTTCATCCCCATGATCATCAAAAGCTTCTAGATGCCTTAGTGCAGCTAAAAAATGAAGGAAATACCCTTTTACTTGTTGAGCATGATCCGATGACACTCAAGATCGCAAAAACGATCGTCGAGTTTGGCCCTGAAGGGGGAGAAAATGGGGGGAGGATTCTTGCCAGAGGGACACTGGACGAGCTGAAAAATAATCCTTTATCGATCACAGGACAGGTATTGAATCACAAACTGTTCTACCATCGAAAAAAACTTTCGATCGATCGCTCAGCCGAATGGATCGAGGTGGAAAATGCCTCTAAATACTCCTTGAATCAGGTAAATATCCTGATACCTAAAAACCGCATTACTGCATTAACTGGGGTATCGGGCTCTGGGAAATCGACCCTGATGCACGAAATTTTGGCCCCAATTTTGAAAAAAACCACCTTATCCAGAAAACGATTTGATACCTTTACTCAAGATGGCTGTACGATTTCCAATATCAAAGAGTTCAAGCACCTGATCATCGTAGACCAAAATCCCATAGGAACGACCTCCCGTGCCGATATCTGTTCCTATACCGATATGCTCACACAGTTTCGCTCATTCTTTAGCGAGTTGAAAGAGGCCCAAGCGTACGGGCTGATGCCCCGCCATTTTAGCCCGAATCACATTCAAGGGATGTGCACCGAGTGTTTTGGACTTGGATATATTGAGGTAAAATTGCAACTTTTACCACCGGCAAAAAAAGTCTGCCCCCTTTGTCAGGGAAAACGGCTCTCTTTGATCGCTTTAAAAATTCAATATCAGGGCTTCAGCCTTGGAGATCTTTTTCAGATGCGATCGATTGATCTTGTGGATCTATTCTCCTTTCACCCCAAAATTCATACAACCTTAAAACTTTTGATTGATGTCGGGATGGGCCATTTGAAAATAGGTCAAGAGGTCCAAACGCTGTCGCACGGTGAAGCGCAGCGCCTTAGATTTGTTCGTGAGCTGATCACGCCTACTAAAGGGCCAGCCCTGATCTTTTTAGACGAGCCTACAACCGGGCTTCATGACTCGGACATCATCAAACTCATGCCCATTTTTGACCGTTTAATTGAACGGGGCGACACCCTTTTGATCATTGAGCATAATTTAACTGTGCTTCAAGAGGTCGATTACATGATCGAAATGGGTCCCGGGGCTGGCAAAAAAGGGGGCAAAATCGTAGCTTTTGGCCCTTACAACGAGTTCGTTCAAAACAATTTTGGGGTCACAGCAGCCTACTTAAAATAGCCCTGTAAGAATTTTTGCCCTTATCCCCTTTTTTATAGGCGCTCACCCCTCTATTAAGTCTGATCTTTCCATAAAGTCTGATCTTTCCATAAAGTCTGATCTTCCCATAAAGTCTGATCTTCCCATAAAGTCTGATCTTCCCTTAAAGGGGGGGTTATGTTATAATCTCAATCGAGGATTGGCTGGGCAGGGCGCCGCGAACTGAGTCAGGGCGGGAACGCAGCAGCTATAAGTGTAACGATTGCGGCAGCCAACTCCTCTTTTCTTTAGAATGCATCCACTTCAACACTGACAAAAGCCCCATAAAACACAAAATGGTTTTTTGGGTAGATTCCCCCTTTATCAAATGTTCGTCCCGGCTGACGTGTCGCTGACCCAATATAATTGATCCACTCCCCGCCAAATCCCCCCTTTACCCGAATCGCATCGAACAGATTTACCCCCAAAAATATGTCTCCTTGTAAAAGAGTACTGGCCCAAGATTTATTCACAACATACTGGTAATTTTGACTGCTTGGTGCACTTTGCAAAAGGGTCGATGTTTGTTTATATAGATCTCCGTAAACCCCTATCGATCCCCTTACCCCCCAAATAAAAGGTACTGGCGTGCCGATGAATTCTCCATAAGCGCGCGCACCAATCAGGTTATTGACACTTTTGATGTTGTACTCTTTGATGAAAGTGGCGCTGCTCAAAAGCTGATCTAAGCGATCGTATAAATAGATATATGAGGGGCCTACCGAAGCGCGCATCCCAAAAAATTTATGGTAGAGTGGAGCTAAATTCCAAACAAAAAAAACATCACCCATGTTGTACTGCATGACGTAATCTTCGATGACCTGAGATCCCCCGGTATAGCTGACCGGTGACTGGCTGGTGATTTGTAAACTGTAAGTTGGAGATGTCCCGGATGTAGAAATCGCATAGATCCGGTTCCATTCCAGAAGGCCTATGAACCTTGCCTCAACCCCGTACTCATCTGTCGGAAGAACACAAGCGCGTGCAAATAATCCGGGGACCCACTGCTGAATCCGATTGACATCTCTAGAGTTAATCACGCTAGATGTACTCGAACCACTTGTTACGTATGCAAGAGCATTCATCGGCAAATTTTGTCTCGCCCAAGTAACCTCCCCTGCTTCCAGTTCAATATGTTTCACATCGGCAAGTAAGAAAAAACCATATAAAAAACAAATCGATACGATAAAGAAACGGTTCATGGAATTGCCCCTAGATAGGTTTACCAATTTTTGATTGCATCATCTTCAAAAAAATGAAAAAAATTTGATACAACAGGTTGATCAATACTCCTTAGTAAAACGAAAAGGATCTTTTTTATTCAAGAAACGGTTGAAAAAATCGTTAATCCTTTTATGTGAGAGGACAAAAAGTTTACGATTTCTTAAAAAATTATTGAAATAAAACACCAGCCATCCTTTACAATTGCTCCATACACATTTTTAAGGATTTTGAATGTTACAGGCGATTAAGGGCTTTGCAGGAAGTCAGCTCTCCAAAGTAAGCACATCGGTTGTAGGAGGATTGAATCAATCCCTCGCACTAGAAATGAGTCGAAAAGCACCCTTAGATCTATATAGCCTTACCGATGCAATTGAACAACATCCTAATGAAGCGGGTCTTCTTTCCCTTCGTGAACGGCTACATACGATTGAACAAAAGCCCCAGTATGGTTACCTATCGCTCAAATTTCGAGAGTGGACTGAAAAATTGGATACTATCGCTGAGGGATCTTTGATCGAAACACTGGAGTCTCTAAAAGTAGATATCGAACAGACGATTCAAAAAAACACCTCTTTACCCGAACATTTATTAAAAAAAGTATCCGATTTTTTAGACACTAAACTCAGCCTAGCCCCTCTGGAGCTAAGGCAAGCGCGTCGTCTTACCCTGGATAAAACAAAACAAAAAGAGGTCTCTTTTGAGGTTTTGAAAAGAAATATTCTGGAACTTCAAAGGACTATTCGATGGGAGGAACCTGGTGCGGCTTTGTTGAGATCCTCAATGGACAGAATGGATGAATATACTCAAAATGATTGGGAAATATTGCTAGATTTATTTAGGAAAAAAGAGCTTGAAGTTTCAGGC
>CAXNCP010000005.1:0-11677 GCA_964200935.1 Chlamydiia bacterium
TGAGAGAAAAAATCCCTAAAGGCTAGAAGGCAAGTTTCTAGGCCTGCGTGCACCCCTCTTGGGCAATGCTTCTTTTTGGGTTTTGGTTTTTTTGAGAGAAAAAATCCCTAAAGCCTAGAAGGCAAGTTTTTAAGGCCGGCGTGCACCCCTGAAAGGCAAAGGTCCCTCTTGGGTATTGGTTTTTTTGAGAGAAAAAATCCCTAAAGGCTAGAAGGCAAGTTTTTAAGGCCTGCGTGCACCCCTCTTGGGTAATGCTCCTTTTTGGGTTTTGGTTTTTTTGAGAGAAAAAATCCCTAACGCCTAGAAGGCAATTTTTTAAGGCCTGCGTGCACCCCTGAAAGGCAAAGGTTCCTCTTGGGTATTGGTTTTTTTGAGAGAAAAAATCCCTAAAGGCTAGAAGGCAAGTTTCTAGGCCTGCGTGCACCCCTCTTGGGCAATGCTTCTTTTTGGGTTTTGGTTTTTTTGAGAGAAAAAATCCCTAAAGCCTAGAAGGCAAGTTTGAGGCCGGCGTGCACCCCTGTAAAGTAAATATTCGTCCCGTTGCTCGGAAGATTGTTTGAGCCGTTGTTGAAAAAGATCCAGTCGCCACCCACATCCAATCCAAGCATCCATTTGTCATCAAAAAAGCTACTCACCCACTCAAATCCCCCTTGGAGGTCAACACTGAATCGACCGTATGTTCTATGAAATGATTGGTTTCTCAGAAAACGTGTTAAAAAAATTTCGGTCTGAATATCTTTAAAAGTACCTGCATACCAGGTAACAAGAGCTTCTCCGGTGAAAAATAGATGGGAAAAGAGGTGGTAAAAGCCGGTGACACCTACTTGTGGCCCGATACCATAGTAGTTACTTGTCCGTTGAATATAGTCGGTTCCGGCAACAAAAGTACCCCCATCATAAGTGGTATCATAATTTTGGTTGATCCAGATATTACGAACGCCAACCTTTGGGTAGATCAAAATATCCTCGGAGACTAAATTGAAAACGGCGAATGCGTCTATCATCCACAGATCTACTTTTCCGTTGATATAACTAAAGCGGGTGTAATCGCTAGGTTGCTGATCCTCCCACATCGTGAAAAGGGGATAAAAACCCTGGGTCGGTGAGGTGGTAAAGCGTTGATTGAGTGAGCCCTGATAGGAGGTGAAGCGGGCACCCACTTCGCCAAAGAATACATCGTAAAAACCGCTCAACCTGTAGCCTGGGCGCCATGAATATTGGACATTGTCTATTTTAGAGCCTTGAAATTGATTCGTTGTGAAAATGGGTTGAGGGGTATTTGCAGGGGACATGTTTCTTTGATAAAGTGTCCAGACAAGGACCTCGCCTTGTAGCTCAATTGTCGTATCTCTGTAATCTTCGTTCGCAGCACTAAAAAGGGGAGAAAGGAGAAAGAAGATCGTTGTTAAAATGGAAATTTTTAGAGCCTTCGGATAGCTAAAGGGGGTGATCCTCAATCCGATAAAATTTATTAGAGCTATACATTTCATATCGTCTGTTTTTAACACTATCGGGGATTTGATTTCTACAAGTTGCATCACTACCAGACCTTAAAAACTTCTAGAAAAGCTCTCCAGGGTAAATATTAAAAAAACTCTACATCTAAAAAATACTGTGTGGTTTTCTCACACCATGGATAACAGAAAAAAATCTTGAAAATAGGGACCTTTTCTCAAAACTTAATTTTTTTAACTTACAGCGCCAAAAGTTATCGTGGCGCTACCAACTCCTACAACCACTTGGCTTGTGATCACTGTACCGGCAATTCCTTTGTAGGCAGGTCTTTGGATCCCCTTTGGAGGGGTAAAATAGATGTTCGTGGTGTAAGTTGTTGAGGGGGCCGAAGTTTTTGTAATGACAACAGATAAAATTTTTGAGACCGGAGTAGCCAAATTGATGGGAAAGGGGCCCGAACTTGTGTAGGGGGTGCCCCCAATAGTGACCGTTGTATCAGCTCCAATACCGGCAATCGAGACACTATAGGTTTGAGAGGAGGAATAGGGGTCTACGAGTATCTCATTTTGAAGACTTCCAAAAGTGAAGGTGTAGTAAGGATCCTCAGATACATCAAATGTTGTCGTGCCATCCTGTCCCAATTGATCATCGTAAGCAAAAGCATAAATTTGGGGTGGATTGTCCGGAAAACATTGGTGTATGGCTTTGGCATAAAGGTCATAAAAAGGGCCCGTTTGGGATGGATAGACAGCCTGCAAAAAATTATTGGTGTAGTAGGAGCCTTTATTTTGTTCAAAAAAGGCTTGATTGAGCGTTTGTTGAGACCCATTTACAGGGAATATACTGCTCGAAAAACCTGACGATATATTTTTGACAAAGACTTTTTGGACGTCACTTGTGGCACCAAAAGAGGCAAAATCGGCAGAGAAAAATCCGTAAGAGGATGGAGGGAGATCAATACTTGCGGAGAGGGTTACAGATCCAGAGCTGTTAGAAAAGTTGAAATCTAAGGGGGAGGTTGTCGCTGTTTTTCCAGACATTGTTGTGTTGTAAGGCGCTGCGACCTGTGTACAGTCAATATAAAGGCTCTGGGATCCGGTTGCTGCGTAATAATTTTTCCAAACCTTATCGACCCAATTGAAAGGTTCTACAAAATAGTTTGGGTTAGAAAGGTAGTCGATTGGAAAAATAGGCGTTAAAGGATTCGCCGCGGTAAAAGCGATTGCAGCCTGTGTAGAGCTCAGTCTTAGGTCAACCAAAGAACTCCCAGGCAGCTCATAATTGATGAATAAATTTCCCCAGACCTTCCCTTTGGTCTGATCATTGGAGGAATTGATGATGGTTTCAAATCCTTGGAAACAGGAGGTCCTACTTTGCCAAAAACCGCAACTTTGTGTCGCTTGTTGTTGGGACGAGGGATTCGCTAAAAAGAGCTGCACATAGATCGGAAGGCCAAAAAAATCGACGGCTGTGACATTCAAAGCACTTTCTCGCCCAGTTGGGAGAAAGGAAAATTCGGCTTTATCAAAAAGGAGGTAATAATTTGGGTCGGTGTTTAAAAGGGGATTGTTTTCTACAATATCGTAGCCACCAGTAGAGTTAGCAGTTGTGTAAAAATCTAGAGCCCATTGATCTTTTGTCCCACCAAGTTTGCCAATTGAAAAAGAGATACGCCCAGATTCAATATACGGGACATAGATGTAAGGATTATTGCCAGTTTGAGGGAGTGAACTAAGCTTGAACGCATAGTCTAAAGATGTATTCGAGCTTGTTGTGTTTACCCTTGTCCCTTTACCGGTAGCTGGATCGATACTCACAAAACAGGCTTGGGTGGGTGTGATACCCTGACCAATTGGCACTTTCCCCGTGATCACCACCCATGTATCAAACAAAGTTGCGTTGGTATCTACGAAAGTAATGGGGAGAAAATCGGTCAATGGTGCAGGGGGAGTCGGTGGAGCTGGCGGGGCTGGAGGAGAGGGTGGTGCAGGGGGAGCTGGCGGAGGTGGAGGCGGGGGTGTGGTGCAGCTAGAATCACATAGGACACAAAGCGGATTACACGAGACGAGATTTTGGCAAAGTGTGAGTGGAAAGGGGTTATTGATGGGGAATGGGAGGACATAGGTGCGGTTATAGGCCACAGGTGTTGGTAGAGCGGGTGAGCTATAGCCAAAGGCATTGATCAGATCGGGTATTTCATAAAAATCCCAGACGATGAAGACCGTTTTTCCATCATAATCGGGATTATTCAAAATTTCATCAGCAAGCCCGGAGGACTCTAGATAACTGTAGCCCGCGTGGATTGGGAGTCGAAAATATCGGGAGGAGGGGGTTAAAGACTGAAGAACATTCAGCCCGGGATAAGCAACTGTTTGTCTTGCACCATAGAGTGCAGCCGGTGGACCGAAGGCATTTAAAGTGGCTGTAGAGGTCAAATAGCTAGGAAAATAGTTGGCCCGTTCTACCCCATTGCATGAGCCGGTTGAGGTCAAATTGCCACTGTCTGTAGATTCGGCATAGCTTACGATTACAACTTGAGCAGGTGCTGCAAGGAGCAGCCCCAAAATGAGAAAAGACTGGATGTACAAAAAAACTAGTCTGATCATTCTTTAAGCCAACTTTTTTAACAGGTATGAATAAAAACGTTTTTAATTTATACCAGAGGGGTTTCGTCTTTTCAAGATCTTTATTGAATGAACTCGATATTACAAAGAAAATTTACATCAGGATAAGAACCAATCAAACGAAAGATAAAAATGAGATATTCTTGAGTGTGCCGATTTCACCAAAGGATCTTAACGGAACGTATTTTGACGTATCCATCGTGTTGCGATCCATTTTTCCCCCTCAATGACAGGTGCCGAGCCATGGAATGTTAAAAGATCGACTTCGTTTTTTTCATTGCAGTTATAAAACAGGAGAAGCCCCCCTTTTTTTGGAGAAACAGAGATCATCATGTAAGGGAAGATCGTCTCACCCCCTTTTTGAGGCTCTTCGAGGTACAAAATACAGGTAGCAATCCGTTGCCCACCCCTCAGAAGCGTATCTCTCCCGCCGCTGGTATTTGGATCAAAAAAATCGTAGTGGGGCAAGTATTCCTCTAAAGGTTGGTAGCGCATGACCTGGATCCATTCTCCGTTTTTTTTGGGAGTATTGGTCAATCTAGCAATCTTTTCTTCCAAAAGAGTCACGACTGGATCTTGCATGAATGGGGAAAAAAACATGCCGCTACTAGTACGCGCTTGATGGACAACTCCATTTGTATGTCCAGTTTCATCCACAACTGTAGAACGTTTGAGGTGGGGCATCGCCTTTTTTTTTAGATGATCACAATCATCCAATGAGAAGAAATTTTCGATGAAGTAGATTTCGGGGCTGATCGATAAAATTTTTACCTCAAAAAGCCTTTCATCGGGCTTTCTCAAATCGGCAAAAGCAAAAGAAAAAAAAGAAATTAGAGCAAAAATTCCCTTCATGACCCCTCCAAAAAATCCGAGCACCCTTTTTTAAGAGGGTGCTCTAAAGTATTTACGGATGCGCCGTCTCTAGCTCGACAATCTTTGGCGAAGCGGGCTCTGTCAGCTCTACAGCTTTGACAGAAGGGGGGATTTCGGTCAAATTTTCGATCGAAATGAAGCTGGGCACCTCACGAATGGACATCGTTTTGAGCGTTTGCAACAGCTTTTCAGAATTCGGGAGCATCATTTGCAAAGAGAAGAGTGCATGTGTGATCTCTTGGTACAGATCTTCTCGGAAAAGATGGAACAGACGAAACGCCTCGTGCTTGAACTCCAAAAGAGGATCTTTTTGGGCGATTTGCAATAGCCCAACTTCGGTTCGTAAATGGTCGATAGACAATAGGTGTTGCTGCCATAGATGATCGATATTGCGGATGAATACATTTCTCAGTACCCCTTGAAGAACAGAGCGGGGCTCCGGCTCTTTTCCGGCGGCAGCCTGAATCATCGCAATCATTTTTGCTTCATGATCTAGCTTACGCACGAACATGTCGATCGCTTTATGTGTGAACAACTCTTCAAGCTCAGAAATACTTGCGTAAGGCTTTGTAAGCTCTTCATCGGTAAAGCGGACAGGCATGTGGCTGAAAACAGCCTCTTGAAACTGGCGCATAGACGATTCATCAACGCGCGTTTTTTCCTTGAAGGCCTTTTCAACAATGATGGAGCACACCCCTTCCAGCACCCGTTTCCCGATTGAAAAGGGGTTGGGGTTATTGAGGATATCATTACGGAATGCGTAAACCTCTTGACGCTGCAGGTTCATCACATCGTCGTACTCAAGGGTATGCTTACGGATGGCGTAATTGCGTTGTTCCACCCGTTTTTGGGCTGTCTCAATCGAGCGATTGATCAATCCTCCGGTGATCGATTCCCCTTCAGGAGGGCGGAAACGGACCAGGAACTGACTCAACTTTGGAGAGGTAAAAAGGCGCATTAAGGGATCTTCAAAGGAGACATAGAACTTTGAGCTCCCTTTGTCCCCTTGGCGTCCAGAGCGGCCACGCAATTGACGGTCAATACGGCGCGATTGGTGGCGCGTAGTACCTACAACGTGTAGACCTCCCAGCTCCTGCACCTCTTTTGTCAATTTGATATCGGTTCCGCGACCCGCCATGTTGGTGGATACGGTGATCGCCCCTTTTTGTCCTGCCATCGCAATGATCTCTGCCTCTTTTTCAGGCTGCTTTGCGTTCAATACATGGTGAGGAAGATGGGCTTGTTGTAAGACGCGAGAAAATTTCTCAGAGGCTTCGACCGTCTCTGTACCTACAAGGACCGGTCTGCCAAGCTGATGCTTCTCTTGGATGTCTTTCAAAATCGCCTGGTATTTCTCCCTTTCGGTCATGTAGATCTCGTCATCCGCATCTTGGCGCTTATTGGGACGGTTTGTCGGGATCTGCAAAACCTCAAGATTGTAGATGTGCTTGAACTCTGCCGCTTCGGTCATCGCCGTTCCGGTCATCCCAGCAAGGCGCTCGTACATTCTGAAGTAGTTTTGCAGTGTGATGGTTGCGTACGTCTGAGTCTCCCTTTGGATGGGCAAATTCTCTTTTGCCTCGATCGCCTGATGCAATCCATCCGAGAAGCGTCGACCAGGTTGTGGTCTTCCTGTATTTTCGTCGATGATGATGATTTTCTTGTCCTGGATGATGTAATCCACATCTTTTTCCATTGTCAAGTGGGCACGGAAAAGTTGTCGCAAGTTGTGTGCGCGCTCTTTTTTGTGCGCGTCTGCCTCTCGGACCTTCACCCGCTCTTTCATCTTCTCTTCTTCAGAGATCTGCATCTCATCGATGTTTTGGAATGCATCGGTCAGGTCATGGAGCGTAAAGTCTTCGCTGCCCCCATTCCAGGCATGAATCCCTTTGTCGGTGAGTTCAAAATCGCTCGAACGTTCATCGATGATGAGATAAAGATCGGTCAAAAGTTCAATTTTTTCCTCTTTATTCACCTCAGCATGCAGGTAAGTTTCAAAGTTTTCCAGGTCGGCTCGGATGTCCGGCAGCTCGCGCGCCTGACAAAGGATTTTGTTGGTGGGTACGCCCTTGGAAACTTTCCAAAGGAGGCGGATCGCCTCATCTTTGATCTTCGTTTGTTCTTTATTGAGTTTAGGCTGTTCATCAAGATCTTTGAATATCCCTAGCTTCATCAAAGAGCTTCTTGCCTCCTCTGCTAGAGAATTGCAGTGGCTTTTTTGCAAAGAAACGAGTGCACTTACATCCTCTTTGAGCTCATCATACATTTGGCGTGATTCGCCGGCAGGGCCTGAGATGATCAATGGGGTCCTCGCCTCATCGATCAAAATGGAGTCCACTTCGTCAATGATCGCATAGTAGTGTTTGCGCTGACATTGCTCTTCGACATCCTGTGCCATCGAATTATCGCGTAGATAATCAAATCCAAACTCGGAGGCGGTTCCGTAAATGATGTCTGCTTTATAAACGTCTTGCTTTTCCATGGGGGTTGTCTCATGGGTCAAAGCGCGCACATCAAGTCCAAGCCAGCGGAAGACCACGCCGATCCACTCACAGTCCCTTTTGGCAAGGTAATCGTTGACGGTTACAACGTGCACACCCCTCGAGGTGAGCCCATGCAAATAGGCGGGCATAGAAGCGGTCAAAGTTTTCCCTTCACCGGTCTGCATTTCACAAATAGTCTGGTTGTGCATGGCGATCGCCCCAACGATTTGGACATCGTAAGGGACCATGTCCCATTTTTGGTTGTAGCCAGAAACATGCACTTCGGTACCCACGAGTCGACGGCATACGTTTTTGACAACGGCGTAAGCTTCGATTAATAGATCATCAACAGTCTCGTTGTTTTGTAAACGTTTTCGAAATTCGGCAGTTTTTGCCCGGATCGCATCGTCGCTAAGAGATTGGAGTCTCTCCTCTTCTTTATTGATTTTTTGAACAATTTTGAAGTACTTGCGAACAGTACGTGTTTGTTGGGTGCCAAATATCCGTTTTAAAAGATCGAAAATCATGGAATTACCTAGTCCTTGATCCTTGAGTATAAACGATTTTCTAGATATATTCAATTGTTATGACACCGATTTTAATACGAGACCGAGAAACAAACGAGATCCGGCTTGAAAAACCACCTGCAGAACAGGCTCTAGTATGGCTCTACAGGGATTCTTTGGCGAGCAAAATAGTCTGTTTTCTACTCGCCCATTTTACTATTTTGGGTTGGGGTTACGCCCTTTTTCAAAAATCTCCTTTCAGTAGAAGAACAATCCAACCTTTTGTACAAAAATATGGTCTGGATACATCGGAATTCGACCCTGTGGAAACGTTCAAGAGCTTCGCCCAATTTTTTGAGAGGCGACTACACCCCCATACGAGACCAGTGGATCAAAATACCTATGCATTGGTTAGCCCCGCTGACGGGCGTCTCAAAGAGGTAGGTATTGAAAAGCCGTTTGATGTCAAAGGTCGCCCTTTTACAATAGAAAAGCTTGTAAGAGACCCGTCTATCGCTCAACGTTTTGAAAAGGGTAAGGTAGTTACAGTCCGCTTAGCACCCGATGATTATCACCGCCTGCATGCCCCTCTAGATGGCAAAGTGGTTAGTGTGAAAAATGTGTGGGGGCCGCTCCGTTCTGTTTCTCCGATCGCGCTAAGACAAAAGCTCTCCATACTCAGTGAAAATAAACGAAAAATTATCGATTTTGGCGATTACGCCCTTGTTCTTGTTGGGGCCACTTTCATTGGTACGATCCACGTAGATGTCAAGGCTGGCGATGAGATCAAAAAAGGGGATGAGATCGGACATTTTTCTTTTGGTGGCTCGATGTGCGTTATATTATTGAAAGAGGGTTTTGAGTTAAAAGAGGATCTCCATTTTCCTGAAGGCGAGGTTAGGGTGAAAATGGGTCAGCCAATAGCCCTGAGGGTTTAAATCTTTTAAGTCGAAACTCTGGAACAAAATGGGCAGTCGGCGGGGTTGTGAGGTTGGGCCTTACAAAACTGCCTTCCGGCAAAAATGATCTGCAAATGGATCCGAGACCATACGCTTTTTGGAAATACCTTTTTTAAATCTTCTTCGACTTTAAGGGGGTTTTTGGATTTTGATAGACCCCAGCGGTTAGATAAGCGAAGGATATGTGTATCTACCGGGAAAGCGGGTTGGCCGAAAGCCTGGGCCAAAACACAGAGGGCCGTTTTTCGACCCACCCCGGGCAATCGGGTCAGCTCTTCAACAGTGGAGGGGACTATCCCATCAAATTCCTCCAAAAGGATGAACGAGAGTTGGCGGATGTTGCTAGCTTTTTGTGGAGCGAGCCCGATGGGGCGTATGGTTTCTTTAATGACCTCTTCGGAAAGATCGCACATTTTTTGAGGCGTATCTGCCAAGGCGAATAGAAGTGGGGTGATCTCGTTGACTTTTTTGTCGGTGCTTTGCTGAGAGAGCAAAACTGCGATCAGTAATGTGTAGGGGCTATGGTGCTTTAGAGGGACCTCTACGATGGGGTAATAGTGCTCGAAGAGCTCAGTCAAAATGGTCGCTTTGAGAGATTTTTTCATCATTTACCAACGCAGAAATGGTTGAAAATCTGGCTTAAAACTTCCTCTGTCACATTGCGTCCGATGATTTCCGATAGGGCGTGAATACCCGACTTTAGATCCATCACCGCAAGCTCACCCCCTAGCTCTTCTTGAAGTGCGCTTTTGGCCGCTAAAAGATAATCAAGCCCTTTTTCAATCGCCTCAAAGTGGCGTTGTTGAACTAAAATCACCTCATCTTTGGAAAGTGTATGGTGCTGCTTTTCGATCCAAAGGATCAAAATCTTTTTGAGCTCCTCTATCCCGTCTAAATTTTTAGCCGATATGAGTGTTCCATGACTTGGATTGGATGGGTGCAATAGATCTTTTTTATTTGTAACAACAATCGTTTTATCTCGATCTACAGAATCTAAAAGACCCTGTTCAAATTCGGTCAGTGGCCTTGAGCCATCGAGAAGAAGGAAGATGAGATCACTTTGTTCTTTGGCTTCAATAGAGCGGCGAATCCCTTCTTGTTCTACAATCTCCTCAGTGTGGCGGATCCCGGCAGTATCTAAAAGTGTAAAATGGTGCCCCTCTAAAACGATCTCCCCCTCAATCACATCGCGTGTAGTCCCTGCAATGGGTGTCACAATCGCCCGCTCTTTTTGCATTAAAGCATTCAACAACGAGGACTTTCCTACATTCGGGGCACCTAAAAGGCAAAGTTTTGTAGAGGTGTTGAGTTTTTGACCTGTATCGAAGGTTCTTTTTAGGTTGGTCAATTCCAAAATGACCTGGTCTAGACGCTGAAGGTATTCGTCCATCGACATGAACTCTAACCCCTCCTCGGGGTAATCGATCCAGGCTTCCAGAATGGCTGCAAGATAAAAAAGTTCCTCTTGAAATTGGACGATTTTTAGAGACAATCGCCCCTCAAGCTGGTGTTTTGCCGCCTTGAGCGCCGCTTCATTTTTGGCATGAATCATCATTTGGATCGACTCAGCCTTGCTTAAGTCTATTTTTCCATTCAAAAACGCCCTTTGGGTGAACTCTCCTGGAAGTGCTGGGTGTGCCCCAGCCTCTAAAATCCTTTTCAGGATTTTTTTCGTGATGAGCTGACCACCATGACACTGGATTTCGACGACGTCTTCACCAGTAAAAGAGCGGGGTGCCAACATTTTGAATAGAAGGACCTCGTCTAAAAAGGCCATTTGATCGTCGAGCGCTTTTGTAAAATAAACTTTATGGGACTCTGTGCTGATAAGATCTAAAAAGACCACCTCATTAGCGATCTCAACCGCCCTAGGGCCGCTGATACGGATGATGCTTACACCCCCGTCACCTGGGGGCGTTGCTATTGCTGTGATGGTCTTTTTTTCCGACATAGGGAAAAAGTTTATCAGGTTTTCACCTGAAGGGCAACTTTCAAAAGTTCTTTTAAATCGGCAGAGGCGGGCAAAGATTCTTGAGCCTTCTGGATTTTTTTTCGCGCCTCGGCGGCTGTGTAACCAAGGTGGACAAGTGCATCTACCGCATCCAAAGAGGAGGAGGACTCTTGGCACACTTCGCCAAGCTTTCCTTTGAGTTCCAAGATGATCCGCTCAGCCGATTTTTTCCCGATTCCCGGGACCCGGATCAGGGTCTCGATTTGGCCAAACTCGATCGCTTCTTTCAAAACTTCTTTTGACAGATGACCTAACAGCGAAACGGTTGTTTTTGGACCGATCTCGGGAAATAAAATCTCAAACAGCTCTTTTTCCTGTTTCTCGGTAAAACCAAAAAGGCGATTGGAATCTTCCCGGATGATTTGAGTCGTAAATAAAACGATCTCTTTACCCGTTTTTGCTATGAGTCGGTCAAATGTGGTCAAGGTGATGAATACTCCGTAGCCGATACCATGAACCATGAGGGTCGCTTTTGAGGTGGTAAGATCGACCAATTTTCCCTCAATCATTTCAATCATAAAATCTTCATCCTTGTTCTGTTGAGATGGCAGTATGCTAGCGCGATTGCGTCGGTTGTGTCAAAAGGGCACTCAAAAGGGCGCTGAAAAAGGAGCGAGCACATTTTTTTGACCTCCTCTTTTGACGCGTTCCCTTTTCCTGTGATCCCCCGTTTAGCTTCAAGAGGGGTGTATTCAAAAGATTCTATTTCGAGCATATCGGCTGCAGCCAAAAGTACCCCTTTAGACATGGAAATGGCCATAGTAGA
>CAXNCP010000006.1:0-10957 GCA_964200935.1 Chlamydiia bacterium
GAAAAACCCCTCTTTGAGCCTAAAAAAGCTTGTAGATGCAGCCCACGAAAAAGGGCTAGAGGTCTTTTTGGATCTTGTTTTCAACCATACCGATTCGATGGAGACTACCCTTTACCCTTTTTGTGACGATTTCTATTTAAAAAATTATGATGCGACTGGTTGCGGAAACACCTTAAACGTACAGCACCCAGTGGTCAAATCCCTACTTTTAGAAGCCTGCCACATTTTCGTGGAACAGTACCAAATCGACGGGATTCGCTTTGATCTTGGACTCGCTCTTTGTCGGGACGAAAATGGTGACATTTTAGCCGACCCCCCCTTCATCCACGAGTTTGAAAATCTCTTCAAAAAGAAAATCAAAATTTTCTATGAACCCTGGGATACTGCAGGCTATCGGCTTTATGATTTTCCGACTAAAAACGGGTTAGTTTGGGATGATCAGATCCGCGATACCATCCGCCGATTTGTCCGGATGGACGAGGGTCAAATCCCCTTAATCCACCAGCGTATTCATAGTCCTAATGTGGTAAAGATGGTCACCTGTCATGATGGTTTTACCCTTTACGATCTTGTGAGCTACGAGCAAAAACACAATCTTTTCAACGGATATAAGAATCGAGATGGGCATAGCGGAAATTACAGTTCCAACTGTGGTGTTGAGGGGGAAACAAACGATCAAGAAATTCTGACACGCCGATTTCGTAAGGCAGAAATTTTATATGGTCTACTTTTTAGTTTTTCCGGACCAATCCTTTTGAATGCCGGTGATGAATTTTTAAGCACCCACTATGGAAATAATAATCCATTCAATCAAGACAATCGTATTAGCTATATAGAGTGGCACCGAAAAATTTACCCAAGTTTTTTAGATTTTACCAAAAAACTGATCCATTTATACAAAACCACTCCCCTCTCTAACCCTCAGGCTTTGATCCAATTTCATGGAGCTGACCCGAACGAAGCCCTTTTGCAAGCAACAGACCACCTTCTAGCATTCACAAAAAAAGACGCCTTGAGTTCCATATTTGTCGCCGTCAATACCTGGATTGAACCGATATCCATCACTTTGCCTAAAATTGATCAGGGAGACTGGAAAATAGTACTTCACACATCTCGCGATCCTTTAATTCTAGAACAAGACACTTTGGTCATAGCGGTCCTTCAATGGGATTTTTAAGACTTTTTTTGTAAAAATGATGGAAACATTTTTCTACACACGCTATTGTAAAAAACATGTTTTCATCTCGAAACTTAATAAAAAAGTTTGTTTTTGTCCTTTCTTTCACCCTATTACAAAGTTGCTCTAAGGTCTCTTTTCAAGATCAGACAGCTTTTCATGATGATGGGAGAAAAAAACCGATTGTTTGCCTTCTAGGCGTTTTCGATTCCTCGATGAGCGACCTCCCTTGGAGCTTATCCGAAGAATTTACAACGCAAATTCAGCAAACGATCATGAAATCTAGACAGCTATATCTTGTTCAGGATTACCCGCTCGTTAATTATCTCCTACAGCAGGAGCGCAACTATAAGCCATTTTTACAAGATTTGAATGTTTTACATGATCTTCCGCTCCAATCCGAATTTGTTGTCTTTATGGAATTGATCCAACACACTTTGGAGCCCAAAACAGACACCATCTCCTTTACTGATCGGCTACAAATCGCCCTTCGATTGAGGATCATCGACTTGAGAGGAAAAGTTCCCAAGATCATACTCCAGGAGCTTTTTGAAAACCGTTCGGATATACTCGGATCTATGAGTTATGTAGACTATAAAAATTACCCATGGGGATCCTCCTCTTTTTCACTTCTGCCTTTAGGGATCGCCCATAATGATTTTTGCCATACGCTTGCAGAAAGAATAGAAGAATATATCCTTGTTGCGAAATTTAGATAGAGAGTTTTATGGAAAATTTAGATGTGATTTATTCCTTTATCTTCCTCACCTTGCTCTCAATCTTTTCCCACTGGGTCGCCTATAAACGACAGCTTTTTAGCTTTTACAAAATTTCCTACCAAGATAAACCCTACCCGCTAATTGCCGCGATTTTTACGATTCTTGCAATCGTTTGGTATCTATTTCCCTACCCCTTGGTACCCTGGTATATTCCCCTTATAATCCTTTTGGTTTACCTCGGAACCAAAGATAAAGAATTTTTCTTTTCCCTCTTAAAAGACAATCGAACGATTCCGAAAACCTCTCTTCTTTGGGATATCCTTATTGGAGCGGCTTTTTTTATTGTCGCCTTACCCCTTTTATCCCTAGTTCAAAATGGATTGGAGTGGATCTTGACAGATATTTTTAAAATGGAGGTCCCTAAACAATATTTCATCGACTTCATCAAACAAATCAAAGAAGACAAACCTCTTTTGACTTTTTTCTTCTCTTTTGTTTGCATATTAGTGCCCGTTTATGAGGAATTTCTCTATCGGGCAAATTTACAAACATGGCTAAAAAACTATTTGTCCCCATTTTGGGCGATCGTAGCCACCTCCTTTTTGTTTGCAATCTCTCATTACTTCACAATCGAGACATTCCAAGGAAAATTTATTGTCATCGCCTCCACATTTACAGCTTCTCTTTACCTCGGTTTTGCCTATGAAAGACAGCGCTCCCTACTGGCCTCCATTACGGTCCACTCTCTTATCAATGGCATCACTTTTATACAGGTGCTTTTCCTAACACCTACCTCAACTTAAAAGAAAAAGTGCCCAAATACCGCGAGTTTTATCCCCTTTAAATCCAACAAATTTAAAAAAAGATATTTACAAAATGTGATGGTCGCCTTTAATCTCAGCTTTATGATGGATTCGGGCTTTAGCCTCCACGCTTTTGGGCACTCTGACAGGGGTCTTTTTAGGCAAAACAACGAAGATTACTATGGTATTTTTAAAGATCTATTCATAGTTGCCGATGGACTTGGTGGCCATAATGCAGGTGAAATCGCTTCCAAAATGGCTGTGGAGTCAATTGCAGAAAAAATATTATCCTTAAACTCTTTGATCGAAACACCTACCCCTGATGTTGAGGGTGTGATCCGCTCTATAGTAAAAGAGACCTCCAAGCGTGTTTATGAAACCTCGTTAAAAACCCCCGAACAAAAAGGGATGGGCACCACTATCGCTTCCCTTTGGATCCAAAAGAGCCATTTTACCGCATTTCATGTAGGTGACAGCCGTATTTACCGCTACCGAAATGACCAGCTTACACTCATGACATTGGACCATGCTAATGAGGTGAGCATTGACGAGGATCAATTGGGGGAGATTCGTCGTCGATATTTAACCCAAGCGATCGGGACCACACCAGATTGTGAAGCAAGAGTCTATAGAGACCAGGTTCAACCTAACGATCGCTTCATTGTCTGTTCCGATGGTCTAACCGATTATGTGACGACCAAAGAGATGGAGCTCTTACTTTTAAAAAATAAAGATGCAAAACAAGCAACGCACGCCCTTATCGAGGCCGCTTTAAGTCGTGGTGGTCGCGACAACATCACCGCTATCGTTCTAAATGTCGCTAAACAGACAGAATTGTTAGATGATCAAGCAAATGGAAAAAATCAATCTTAGTCTTCTCTTCATGAAAGATAACCATTGCTAATACTTTTTTACCCTTATGTTGCAGTGTTCTTGATACCAAAATCCAAGGATACAAAAACGGATCATGAAAGGTCCCTACCTTCAAACGGCGTCCCGTTGTCATTTTTACATCGATGAATTTCAACGGAGATAGATTGGTTTCAATTTTTTTGAGGACAATATCCGCCTCTTTAAGATCCTCTAATTGCCTTAAAAGGAGGTATGATTCTTCATCATCTAAAGAGTAAGCGGCCCCTTTAGCCTTTTTCAACAAAAGGCTCGGCTGAATGGATGTCTCCAGCTCTATTTTACCAACCCCAATTTTTCCAAACAAAAAAAGCGGCAAATAGAAAATAAACCAAAACTTCATTTGTATAGAGTAAATGAAGCTTTGGTTGTTGTAAAATAAATTTTTATTTAATGCTTATAGCCTGTAAAAGGGCCATCAAGGGTTCTTTGATCTCTTTTGGATGAAAGATACAGACTATTCCTGTATTTGAGTCTTTGTATTCCCCTAAAATAGTAAAAGGGTTCAATAAGCAGGTACATCCCTTACATTTTTCTTCATTGCGTTCAAAATAGAGGATAAAACGGTCGCCTTGCCGCTCTTTCTCTACACAAGAGTGCTTTTTTTGAAAAATAGGGTTATTTTCCAAAAGCTCGGTATCTAAGGTTTCGTCGATCGCAGCAAAGTAGACGATCGTTTTCGTTTTGGCGTCTTTGAAGGCCCTTAAAAGCAGCCCCTCTTGCAGATGTACACTCTGTTCAAATTCAACAAGACGACCTTCGACCTCTTGTGCCTCCATAGAATCAAAAACGAAAGTGACATTTCCTACACGAATGTCAGCAAACATCATTGTGGTAAAAAGAAATAAAAATATTTTAAACACTAAAACTCAATTTGTTAATCAAAAAAAGGGCTGTAGTGTAGCAATTTCTTGAAATAAATAAAGGTAGATTCTGGAATTTTTTCACTCTATCGTCTAAACTATTTGGTAGATGATTTATCTTGATAACAACGCCACTACCCGACTGGATCCAAAAGTGTTGCAGGCCATAGTTTCTATCTATGAGCTTGGCCCTTTAAACCCCTCCGCAATCCATGGCTTTGGCAAGAAAGGTAAAGAAAAGATTTTACAATCAAGAGATTGGATCGCTAAATACTTCGGCGTTTTGTCTAAAGAGATCTACTTCACCTCGTCGAGCACCGAGTCATTGACTACCCTCATTCGGGGTTTTGTCCATGCTAAAAAAGCCAAAAGGATCCTCTCTACAAAAATCGAGCATAACGCGATCGATTCCCTTTTACGGACCCTAAGATCCGAAGGGGTCGTGGTGGACACGATTGAGGTGGATTTACATGGCGCCCCTAAGCTTGAGCAACTCATCCATTCGATCCACCCCTCAACCGATCTTGTAATCTTGAGTAGCGTTTACTCAGAAACAGGCGTGATGCTGGATTTAGAGGTAATTAGCGAATTTTTATACCAAAAAAAGATCCCGCTGATCATCGATGCGACCGCTCACATCGGCAAAGCCCCCTTCAAAGTATTTCGAGGTATCAGCGCCTTTTGCTTATCTGCGCACAAATTTCATGGTCCGCAAGGTGTGGGGATGATGTTTGCACGGACTAACTTCCCTTTTACTCCCCTTTTAGTGGGTGGCCACCAAGAAATGCATCGGCGTGCAGGTACCGAAAATATTGCTGGTATCGTCGGTCTACAAACAGCGCTCAGCCTGATCGAAGAATCAAGTTTCTCCTACATGCAAGAGCTCAAAGAGATGTTGCTCAGCAACCTTTGTGCGACGGGGAGCGTCAATGGGAGTGGCCCTACGATTTGTAATACACTCAACATCGCTTTTTCTGATGTTGATGCAGAAAACTTGATGATCCGTTTAGACCAGTGTGGTGTTTGTGTTTCTATGGGTTCAGCCTGCTCGAGCGGTTCGATCGAACCCTCCCGCGTTTTACTTGAAATGGGTGTGGAGCGGTCTAAAGCACGCTCAAGCCTCCGTTTTTCCCTCTCTAGATTTAATACAAAACAAGAGATCGAAAAAGTGATCCAAATCCTGCAAGAGCTCCTCTCAGTATCCACGTTTTAACGATTTAAGCTTGATCAATCAGGGGATGATTGTACGAATATGAACCCTCGAATCTCCCATGAAATCACCCTCTTTGAAAACAATCTCCAGATTTTTGATCCGGATCGAATCATTTGCTACAGGCCTTTTTTTCAACACCTCTTCCATCATTTCAACCAAGGTATCTCCATACTCTGTCGGCAGTTCTAGATCAAACTGTTGATTGACCTTCAAAATTTCCGAGAATGGATCAAATGAGCGGTCTACCATCACATGCCCAGAAGCACCCAGCTCTTTTTCGGACAAAAACATCGCCTGCAAAATCTCATCCAAGTGGACGACCCCAATCGATAGGCCGGTAGAATCGACTACGACTGCCAAAGGCTGACCGTTTTTCCTAAATTGCTCGATCACTTTAAATACCGACTCCACCTCTGTGACAAACCAGGCATCTTGCATATAAAGATCGCACCTTGCCTCATCATTCGCTTTTAAAAGATTACGAGTGCTGATGATCCCCACAATCGTGTGCCTTTGGTGATAATAAACCGGTAAATGCTCAATGTTTTTATCACGGATCAACCGTTTGATGTCTTTGATCTTTGTACCTGTCGGAATCATGTTTACCTGGTCAATTGGGGTGATGAAATCGCGTGGTGTACGCGATTTCAGGCCGAAAATTGCAGTCACAAGATGGTTGAATTCCTCTTTTTCACTCACGGCATGTTTTTCATCCAACGATTCGATTGCTTTTTGCAGCTCTTCTTTGGAAATGAAAGGCGCATGCCCCTTTTCTTTGCCAAAAATCCGGTCAATCAATGAGAGGAATTGCCCTAAACCCCAAGTAAAAGGGCGCATGATCATCGAAAGAAAATAGAGCGGACCAATCCCCAACATCGCTACCGACTCGGGGTGTCTTCTGGCCGCAAATAAAGGGGCCAGTTCTGCAAAAATCAAAACCAAAAAGATTTGGGTCATTGGGGCGTAGTCGGGATCCAAACCATAAAACTGGTAGGCCCTTCTGGAGCACTCTGAACCGATTTGCAAAGCTGTATTCACACCAACAAGGGTTGTTGCAAATAATCGAGTAGGATCCAAAAGCATTTTGCTGATCCACTTGGCCTTTTTACCGCCACGGACTAAAAAGTATTGCAACCTCACACGGTTGAATGAGACGATCGCCATCTCCATCATCGCAAAAAAAGCCTGAAAAACAAGGCATAGGAGCGTGAAGATTAAAAAGAGATTCATCCACCCTCTCCCCGTGTTGGAAGTTTGCGAATGTAAACCTTGTGGACCATTTTTTCATCCGCTGCAAGAATATGAAAGAGCAAAGGCTCCACAATCAATCGATCGCCTACCTTAGGGATATCTCCCAACTGCTCTGTTAGCCAGCCTCCAATAGTCACCATATTTGAGGGGCTTGAAAGCTCCACATCAAATCGGTTTTCTATTTCGGTGATCTCCAGTTGCCCGTTAGAAATCAAGATGTCCTCGGAGGATTCAAGGAGTTGATTGGGTGGGTCGATTTTATCTTGTATCGGTCCTACGACAACTTCCATCAGATACTCTAAAGTTATCAGCCCTGCTACAGAACCATACTCATCGACAACAATCGCGATCTCCTCCTTGCGGTGGTGGAGCTGCTGCATCAAATGGCGAGCAGACACCGATTCAGGTACATAAAACGGCTTTCTTAAAAGTGGAATGACATCCAACCCCTTTTTAAATCCACGATTGTGTAAAAAAAGATCCCGAGAAAAGATAAAACCGAGAATTTTTTCTAATGCACCATCATAAACAGGCATCTTCGAGCACTCTTTTTTTATCATGGTCTCAAGCAAATTTTCAATCGGCGCTTGTACGTCATACGCTATGATTTCATGACGGGTGCGCATCAACTCTTTGACGATATGGTCATCCAGGTCCAAATAACCGCGCATCAGATGCATCTCATCAGGACTGATGACCCCGAGTTCTTTGGAGCTTTTAATCGCTGTCTCTAACTCTTTAACCGATATCTCCTTTTCTCGGGGCAAAAAACAAAATAGCAACTTGCTAACAAATAAAGCTAATCCGCTCAAAACAACACGAATAGGGGTCAAAATCCATTTAAAAAAATGGATTACCTTTACGACTCTAACAGCGATTTCCTTATTGTAGCGAATCGCAATCGCTTTGGGAAGCATCTCCCCAAACAACAGAACTAAGATGAGGGGGACACCTACAGAGAGTAAAAAAGATCCCGAATCACCAAAAACATTGGCAACGACGTTTTGGATCAAAATGTTCACTGCAATATTGAGCATCAATAAGCTGACAAGAAGCTGATGAGGTGCTTTTAAAAGATCTGCAATCAATCTTTTTTTGGGGTTGGTATCTCTTTTATAAAGATGGACTTTCAAAGAAGATAGAGAGAAAAAAGCGGTTTCTGAACCCGATAAAAACCCTGATAAGAAAATCAGCCCCACAAGGGTTGAAATAAAAAATGCAAGCCACATACATCAATCGGGTTTAAAAACAATCTTCGTCTCTGACTGACGAACTAATCCCAGCTCTTCCTTAATGATTTCGTCGGACCAAACGGGATTTCTAAAAGCTTCTATTTCCCGAGATAACTCCTCTTTTCTTTGTTTTGCAATTTGAATAGCATGATTCAGGTGTTGAATTTTTGCAAGGGAGATTGAGGATTCTAGATGTCTTTTCTGGATGAGAGAATTACCAAAAAAATGGATAGCAAAAATGAGAGTAAAAACCCAAATCCATGGGCGTATTTTTTTTAGAACAAGGTTCATTCTCGACAACTTACCGGCGCTTTAAGCACGCCGGTAAGGAACTCAATTACTTTTGTTCTTCTTCTTCGTGATGCTCATCATCATGAACTACATTGTTCTCATCTGATTGAGCAACTTCACTTGTTTGCTCAACAACAACAACTTCTTCTTTTTTATCTTCGTCATCTGATGCATATGCATTGATGGAAAGAAGAGAAACTAAAGCAGCGGCTAAAATTGATCGAATTTTCATATTATCACTCCAATTACTTTTGGTTGGGGAATATCTCAAATATAGTTTAAGATTGAGAAAATTTCAATGAGGAAATAATGGAACCCATTTCATTACATAAACTTAAACAACTATTAAACGAACAATATTCTTCTATTTTTATTATTGATGTCCGCTCAACAGAGGAATTTTTTGATAAAAGGCTCAAAAACACAAATAATATCCCTTTAGAGACTTTACCAAATAAATTACAAAAAATCCCTGCTAAAAGACAGATTATAGTCCATTGCGCGCACGGATTTCGTGCTAAACGGGCAGCGCAATTTCTTGAAGAAGAGGGGTACCACCCCATTTTTTATGTCAAAGGGGACATTGAGCTATGGGAGGATGCTGGACTGGATGTGCTCTTTGAAAACGATCAATAGCCATAACAAACAAACTGTCAAGAAGTGTTGTGTAGTCGATCCCGGACAATCCTAAAAGGGTCGGATATAAACTAATCGGAGTGAAACCAGGGATCGTATTCACCTCATTGAGATAAAGTTCACCGTCATAAAAAAAGTCTACACGTGCCATTATCTCGCAATCTAAGGCTTTAAATACGCTCTTAGCCATTGCTTGTACTTCTTGTTCTAAGTTTTTATCGATTTTGGCGGGGGCTTCAATCAAGGCACCATCGGGCAAAATGTATTTAGCCTCGTAATCATAAAAAGCTTTTTTTGGGATGATTTGACCCACTTTGGAAGCAATCAAATTCTCTAACCCTAAAACGGCACACTCCAATTCCATCCCTTGAACCGCTTTTTCTATCAACACCTTCTGCGAGAAATTTCTTGCAATCTCTACTGCCCGGGCAAGATCATCCGGAAAAAAGACTTTGGTGACACCACAGGAAGAGCCGCTAGCTGCCGGTTTCACAAAACAGGGAAATCCCAGTTCCTTGGAAACCCTATCCTTGTCGACGCTATCGGATAGATGTAAACAAATCCAAGGCACTACCTTAACTCCTTGTTGGTCGAGTAACCTTTTTGCAAATTCTTTATCAAAACAAATGGCCGATGATAAAACCGATGGCCCTACAAATGGGACGCCCAAAAGAGATAAAAGGCCTTGGATCGATCCATCTTCCCCAAGCCCACCATGCACGAGCGGAAAAACCGCATCAAATTCTTTTAAAGTCTCAAATGGTACCGGCTGATCTGTCGATTCAAAACTCCCGTACGAAGAAAATCGTTCTAAAAAAAGCCCTTTTTCAAAAAACTGTAATGAGTTTTTTTTATCCAGTCCTGCAACGAAAATTTCAAATCTTGTCGTCTTATAGCCTAACAATACAGAGCGCAAGGATGTAACGGAAACTTTGTGTTCAAACGAGTTGGAACCAAAAAGAAAACATACTTTTTTCACCGTTACCTCCTTTTTCTTAAAAGTTTAGGCCATATTAGTCGTTCCACCAAAAGGAATCTAGATTTTTGTCTCTTCACTTTTTTGAAATAGCAGGGGTTTTTTGATGGTGCTTCTAACAACGGATCAAAAAAAAATTTTAAGACAAATCCCTTAATCCTTTTTTTCATTTTATGGTATTGTTTAAGCCAATATGATCGTTTCCATTGAAAAAGCTATTGAATTGCTCAAGAGCAAACATGTTGTCGCAGTCCCCTCGGAAACAGTGTTTGGTCTCGCCGCCTCTATCCAATTCCCAGAAGCGATCAAAAAAATATTTGAAATAAAGGGCCGCCCATCAAAAAATCCGCTCATCGTCCATTTTGCTTCTCTTAAACAGGCTCTTGAGTATGTTGACATAGAGCAATCTTTGATCCCCCATCTTGAAAAATTTTGGCCCGGACCTTTGACACTTGTTGCCCCTTTGAAGAAAGAGGTCGACCCCACCATTACAGCTAATCTTTCAACACTCGCCGTAAGAGTGCCAAGCCACCCCGTTTTTTTAGAGCTCATCGAGGCTGTTGGACCACTTGCAGCACCTTCTGCAAACCGCTCGGGTCTCCCATCAGCAACGCGCAGCTGGCACATCGAATTTGACTACGATGGTACCGTCCCGATAGTTGAAGGGATTGAGCCTGAGCACGGTGTAGAATCGACCATCTTGATCCAACAGGAGGGCTTTTTGACTCTAGGAAGGCTAGGAGCTACCCCCATTGAACCGCTGAAACCATTTTTTAAAATCGTCGAGGCTGCAGAAAACCCTATTTCACCACAGTGCCCTGGTCAAATGTATCGCCATTACGCCCCTAAATGCAAATTAACAACAACTTTCACACAAGATGTGGAAG
>CAXNCP010000007.1:0-10280 GCA_964200935.1 Chlamydiia bacterium
AAAACCTCGAACATGTTTTGACCCAAAAAGGGGGGATGAAAGAGGGGGAGGAGCTTTTTTACCATCCAAATGGAAAAACAAAGCTGAAAATCCACTGGGAGAATGACCAGATTCACGGTATTGTTCAATCCTGGTACGAAAATGGTTTAGTGGAAAGTGAGCGGATGTACGCCTCCAATAAAAAAGAGGGTACCGCTTTTGCATGGTACCAAGATGGTAGCAGGATGTTGATTGAAGAATACGAAAATGATCTTCTCATCCAGGGGCGCTACTACAAAAAGGGGGATAATGAGCCGGTTTCAAGGGTCAAAGAGGGAGATGGTTTGGCTACCTTGTATGACGCTAAGGGGAATTTTCTCAAAAAAATCCCCTATCGTAAAGGCTTGCCGGCACATGGATAAGAGCCAGATCAGAAAATCGATCCATCAAAAAATCGGATCAAGAAAAATTGATCCTAAAACTGTTTTAAAAAGATTGACCCCTTTTTTGCGCCAAAATGTTTTGAGCTATTTTCCGATCGGGCAAGAAATGGATATTTCATTGATCAACCAGTTTCTTTTCGAAGAAGATCGCCTATTTTTCCCGAAAATTGTGGGTGAAGAACTTACAATTTGCAAAGTGACCCAATTAGAGCCATTTCATGAGGACCTTTTTGGGACGAAAATCTGTGAAAAATGGGAACCGGCTAGCATCCTTGATGTGCATACCCTTTTGATCCCCTCAGTGGCCGTAGATCTCTCCTTTCACCGTCTAGGACGAGGGGGCGGATTTTACGATCGATTGATGGCAAAAATGGATGAACAAATTGCCCGCCTCTCAGTCATCCATAAGGAACAGCTTGTGGAAGCTTTGCCAACAGACCCCTGGGATCAAAAGCTGGACAAGGTTTTTGTCTTCTAAAACTGATGGGGCATGCTTTGCCACTAGATGAATTGGATCAAAAGCTGGGTAAGGTTCTTGTCTTCTAAAACCGATGGGGCATGCTTTGTTACTAGATGAATTGGATCAAAAGCTGGGTAAGCTTTTTTGTTTTTTAAAAAAATCTAGTATTCGATGAATGGGCGGGTGTTCTGATTTGGCTGTTCATTTTTTGGATTTTCGATTTTGCACCCCTTGGGCCCCTCGGGAGATCCCATAGTATTCACAAAAGCCCCTGAAGGTACGTTGGGCCAAGTCCCAAAAAGCTCGCCGGTATCACAAAAAAAGGAGACCCTAAAGGGGGTTGTAGTCCAACTGGGGGAGCGATCAAACCCTGCATAACCGAGTTCCCAAACCAGCATCACTTGCGGCCCGAGATCAAGCTTTTGCAATTGAGTTCCATCGAAGGCATAAATCGTGCAGTGTAAATCAAATGCCGAGTCATTGAAAAGTCGTAAAGTTTGACCAAATAACGACACGGAAAATAGCAAGAAAAGAGACCTTATCATAATCGGGATATTAGGTTTTGTTCTAGACATTGTCAATCTTCATCTGAGAAGTAGGCCCTCTTTATGTCAATAAGCCCGAGGTCATTGATATGGATCCCCTTGAGTCGTGGATTTTTTACGTACTGCATCGACATTTGGTACAGGGGAATCACAGGGGATTCTTCCAAAAGAATTTTTTCAGCTGCCTCAAGAGTTTTAGTTCTCTCTTCCCCTTTTAGTGTAATCGCTTGATCAATCAGAGATTTGAAAGAGGGATTCTCCCAGCATGTGTTATTTGTACCTGTGTCAATCGTTCTGAAATTCTGCAAAAAATTGAGCGGATCGGGAACATCTGCAACCCAGTTGCCTAGGGCTAGATCATAATCTTTTTTCGATACACGAGAGAAAAAAACCTTTGGTTCCAACCGCTCTAATTGTATCTGAATCCCTACCATTTCTAATTGGGATTGTATCGCCTGCGCAATCCTATGGCTCAAAGGGGACGAGCTGTAACTCAACGTTAAGATTCTCGATTGGGGGCAAAGGTTCAAAAGCTCCTTGGCGGCCTCTTTGGCACCGTCTTCATAGGAGCAAACCGCTAGGGAATTTGGGCATATGCGCAGCGAAGGCACTTGTGAATTGAAAAGGATGTGTTCACAAAGGTCTTTGCGATGGATACTGCTTGCGATCGCTTTACGAAATGCACTATTTCGTAGTTCATCGCGGCTTGTGTTCACACGGATCCATTGCGTTCCCATGATCGGATGAGTCGTGAGTTTTCCCTCTTTTGCTAAACAATCACGGCTATCTGGGGGAATCGTTCCGAACGGAGAACCCTCAAGATCCAGTTGCCCTTTTTCAAATAGCTGTAAACCGGTTTCGTTGTCGCACATATGTAGCTCGACACGATCGATGTGGACAGCATCCTTATCCCAATAATGCTCATTCTTTGTCAGGGTAATTTGGTAATTATGAAACCAATTGAAAAGAGAAAACGGCCCATTGAAAACCCCTTCGCTTCCCGATGAGGGGAAGAAAATAGGCAGGCTTAAGAGTTCTAAAAAGAAGGGTATTGAGTGATTTAGCTGAAATTCAAGAGTACTATCATCTAATGCTTTTACCCCTAAAGATTGGATGTCTTGATGCCCTTTTTTGATCTTTTCTGCCCCTTTGATGTAGTACAATAAAAAAGCATAATCGCTAGGAAAATCGGGATTCAAAATTGTCTGGTAGGCATGTGTAAAATCGTATGCTGTGATCCGTTTTCCATTCGACCAGTGGCTTTTGCGGAGCTTGAAACGGTAAATCGTCTCCGATTCATCGATACTGTAATTCTCAGCTAATGCCCGGTGAAGCCCATCTTTTGAGGAGCGGAAAAGCCCTTCATAGACCATATTTGCGATGTTAATATCGTTTAAGGTGCGTAGTCTTCTGGTATCGAGTGAGTGGGGTTCAAAGACAATATTGAGCGCAAGCTTCACACTCTCTTTGTTGGAAGAGGAACACATGAATAAAAGGAGTAATGTGAAAAAAGGGAAGATGGAAAATCTTATTAAACGCATAATTCAAACGATCAAATTTTTAAATACTATGTTTGTTCTTAGCACAATTTGCAAGGGTTTTTTTAAATAGTTTTTTATGGCATCATTCACAAATATTTCCCCCCTTCCTGTTTATAATACTCCAGAAATTTTCCAGTTATACCAGAGTAAACCTTTGAAAAATGAAAAGGGGCTTTTGATCGGGGTAGAAATGGTTTTACTTGCCGGGTCTAAAATAGAGGTCATTTCAAAACTTAAAAAGGGTGTCTATCAGATCATCACACCCCACTATCAGGTTGACTTCCCTCTTTATGTTGATGGTCGTCACCTGGTGAAAAAGCGGCCCAGAACCTTTTTTTTACCAAGCTTTGAAGAGGCAATCATGAATTTGTCAAAGGTAAAAGAGGGTACCCGTTACATCTACGGGGCAAACATCGATAAGGGTATCCCATCCTTGACAAATGACTTTCCGCCCCCGCCGGATCTGGATGAAAAGGAAAAACAGGACTGGATTCTACAAGGGTTGGATTGCTCAGGCCTTTTTTTTCAAATTTGCGAAGGAGCAACGCTGCGCAACTGCTCGATGTTAGATCGTGTGGGTGTTGAAATAAAAAATCCAAAAATCGGTGAGCTGAGGCCTTTAGACCTCATTTTGACCAAAGGGCATGTAGCGATAGTAGAATCGCCAAAAAATATTATCGAATCAGCGAAGCGTTTTGAGGGTGTGAAAAGAACTGAACTGACAAAAGAACTTCTCACATCAGAGATCTTCAAAAGTCATCGGATCATTCGCCCTTTTTTCAAAGATGTCCCGATAGCGTGCGAGTTTTTCAGCTGAGTGGATGATCGAGGACTTATCCTCTTTTTTTTGCCTTTTCTTTCGATGCCGAAAGTGGCTTAAAAAATCCTCAACACTCAATGTAGGGACAAGCAGTTCTTTTGTTGACTGGATCAAATGCTTATCGCTACTCACAACGGTAATGTCTTTCTTTTTTTTCGCCCCATGGCAAAGCTCCAAAATGAATTTATCTGCATTCAGCGGTGGCGGAGAAAATAGAAGATGAAAGGGGGGGTCTCGACGAGTGTTTTCGGTAAAAAAATGTTCGGGGTTGGAGTCAAAAACAATATCGATTTGATGGTTTGTCCCTTCAAAAAGGTCCCAAAGAAAGGGGATCACCTCATCTCTTTGTTTTTCCAAACTTTGCCAGGTCGATTCAAATACGCGGAAGATCAGGTTATATCCGTCAACTATATAGCGCATGAGGGAGATTCAATGAGGTTAGATAAAATAGGATCCAGCTTGTCTAAAGCTTTTTTACGATGAGAAATCCGATTTTTGATCTGTTGGTCTAGCTCACCAAATGTTTTGTTATAATCATACTTTAAGAAAAGGCTGTCGTAACCAAAACCGTGTGTACCCCGCTCCTCAAGTAAAAGCTCCCCTTCGCATTGCGCAAGAACAACTTTGAGACATTTTAACGGTTGGCATAGGGCAATAGAGCAGGCAAAAAATCCATTTCGTTCACCCTCTTGAAGGGTTTTTAAAAGCCCTTTTAGCTTAAATCGGTTCTCTGCATCGGTGGCATCCACACCCGCAAATCGGCGCGAATAGACACCTGGCTGGCCATTGAGCGCCGGTACCACAAGCCCCGAATCATCAGCCAATGTGAGGATGTTTAAGGCATCGGCTGCATGCTGCCCCTTTTTTAAAGCATTCTTTTCAAAACTATCTTGATCTTCAGGCGGCTCAACGTAATTGGGAAAATCTTTTAGAGTGTAAAGATCAAATTTGTATTTAGATAAAAGTTCCTTATACTCACGAACCTTTCCCCCATTTCTTGTTGCAATCAATAATTTGATCATACCGCCACCCCAACCTGATTTAATTTTTTACCGTCAAACAAGCACGGATATTTTTGATTGTATAGGTTTTACCATTCATATCAAAGGTATCCTCATTCCTTTTTCCTTCCAAATCCTTTGCAAACTTGGATTTATAAGAGAGGATATTGAGTTCTGCTTCCGCATCATGAGGACCCAAAATTTTGTAATGGATTTTTTCATCACTGGGCCCATGAGCATCAAACTGGGTACCTACCCCAATACGGGAGCTATCGATATCTTCATCCGTTAAAATCCGGAGGTTGTTCAACTCTTTTGATAAAGAGCGCAGCTCATGTTGCAGCCGATCCCTTTTTTCAAGAGCAAATTTGAACTCGGAGTTTTCTCTCAAGTCCCCGTAGGAGCGGGCAACTTCAATCTCTTTTGCGTTTTCCAGTGTTTCGACTTGAACAATCCTATCGATTCTTCTTTTAATCTTATGATAGCCGTCCTCCGTGGCCCAGACAGCTGTCTCTTCATCCACAGCCTCCCCAGATGCTAGCGACGGATGGACAACTTCAGCCAAAGAACGCAGAGTTTTCAGCTCATGGGAGCTCAAAGACTGACATTTTGTCGAGAGGAGAAGGAGCTCTTTGAGCTCATTGACCGAGCAATGTTGAAACAAATTGCGGATCAATTGAAATCTTTGCCCTGTAATATAGCCATGAATCTTTTTAGTAATGTCGCGTGCTAAATTATGGTTTTCCACTTTACTCAAAAGGTTAAAAAGAGCTTCAAACAAACGCTGATTTCCCTGAGTGTCCGAGTAGGGAAGGGTATCTGATTTTAAGATGTTTTCAAAAAACCACAAAAATGCTTCAGCGTGTTTGTCTGGAGAATGGATCAACTTTTCGATCACTTTTTGCACAGCTTCTTTAGCACCCCTTTTAAGAAGAGCATTCATCAAAAAGTCGCGCAGTTGAGAAAGATCCACTTTTAGTAAAAGTTCCTCAAATAAAGCAGCAAAATCTTCCCTATATTTTTCCAGGGCTACAAGATAGCGTTTTTTGAAGGAGATGATCTGGATCTGGTCAAGAATGTGCACCGGCATCTGTGCCTTCTTGATGAGAGCTTCGATGCTTTTGGCTTCGGTTTCCCCATAAAGATCCTCTAGCATGAAGAAAATGGAGAGTTCTTGGCCATCATTCAGATCGTGCTTCATCAATGAGTCGGTTAGGTGGGCGCGTAACTTTTCTTTGAATTCTTGATTTTTTACCGATTGGGGAAAGTCTCTTAAAAAAGAATAAACCATTTCGATCAGAGTATCTGCATCGGGCTTTTCTTCAAGCTGGCTGATCAGTCGTTCTTCAAAAGAGATCTTAACGCTAGAGAGCATGAATGGGTCATGTAACGTTTGGGGCACTATGATGTCCGCATCTTTTTTGAGCTTGGTGCGGGTTAGTTGCCACCATTTTTGCCACTCCCCCTCCGGAATGACAAGATCGGCCATCTCGTCTTTGATTTCTTGCGCATTTTTTGGCCCAAGATCCTTCAAGAGCTTCTTAATCACCTCAACCGGTTCTTTTCTGGCCATCTCCTCTAGCTTATCCGGACTACCGAATCGCAAGGAGAGGAAATGGGTCCTAGGAAGGGGGATCAGGCAGTTCAATGCGTTCACAAAAGACAAATCTTTTTTTCCGGCAACGTAATCAAATTCGCAGCTGACTTGCTCTCTTACAAAAGAGACATCGATCACCTCTCCAACACCCCAACCTTTAGTGTGGAAGCAAAAGTTTTTTGGCTTCAAGTGGGTCAAAAGCTCCAAATGGGTCAAAATGCCCTGAAAGGAGGGGCGGTCTTTAGTACCTACGATTTTAAGAAGTTTTGCGAATTGAGGATCGTTTTGGTAGCTTTTTGAGATTTCATCTCCGACGATAGAGCGCAATGTCTCGGTATTGGTGGTCTCAAGATCTAAAATATGTCGAATTAGGGCGCGCTTTTCGTCCCCTTCAGGTAGTTTCTCCCAGAGGGGGAGGATCTCCTCTACGTATTTTCCAAAAGAGGTAGCAAACGGGCTTTTAGAGATGGCATTCAAAATAGCCTGGAGTTCGTTCGGGTCAACTTCATCGCAAAAACTATACTCTTGCCAAAGGGAGATCAAGGGAGCGAGCTGATTTTCAGAAATATGTTTTTGAAACTGCTTGAGATATTCCATTTTAGAAACCTTCAATACTGGTGTAGCGGGTATTATAGACCGAAGAAATTAATAATTGCAATTGTTGTCCTTCAACACCCGTTTTAAGAAATTTTACAAAATTACCTCTAAGGGCTGCTCAACAGCAAAAATAGGTTTTTTTTGCTCAATCACCGGTAAAGGATTGTTTTCATTACTTCAAATTTTGATCCTCTTGAGGTATAAACTTAAGAGATGATCAAAAAAGGGGATCCTATGCAAGATTCAAAAACTCTTTTATCACCGTTTGTGACAAACACGGAAGAAAATATTTTTGTGCTTCAGAATTTACCAGAGGTGATCAAAGGGGCCCTTTTTTCTCGTTATTCCCGTTCTAAGCTTGGGTTGAGACAGCTGCTTCAAAAAGAATTTTTACAAAATAGCGAGGCGGGCTTTGAGCCAACAAGCACCGATTTTTCCCATGTGAATGTGAAAAAAGCGACCGATTTTTACGACAGAATTCTGGATGGATACGGGGATGATTCCGTTGCAGAACTTGGTGGCGCCCATCTGGCATTAGAAGAGGTTTCGATGTTGGCCACAAAAATTCTTGAAGATGCCCGCATCGGAGGGTCTCCTCTTGAAAAATCGACCCGTTATATTCCTTTTGATGACAAAGTGGATGGCTCATATCGCTATTACAAAGACCCGAATATTTTAGCATCCTCCTTTAAAGAAGAGTACCTCTCTACGATGGACCACCTCTTTGACGCCTATTCTTCTTTAATTGCTCCAATGACCGAGAGAATCGAGTCGCTGTACCCATTGCAAGAGGGTACCTCTGAAGCGGCTTGGAGAACATCGGTTCGTGCTTTGGTTTTTGATTGTTTGAGAGGGTTGTTGCCTGCATCGACTTTGACAAATCTGGGCTTTTATGGAAATGGGCGGTTTTTTGAGTCTTTGCTAATGAAAATGCGTATGAGCCCGTTAGCTGAGGTGCAGCAAATTGCCGAAAAAGGGCACCAAGAGCTTTCCAAAGTAATCCCGTCATTTGTAAAAAGGGCGGATCTACAACACCGCCATTTTGGTGCATATAAAGATTATGCAACCAATTTGACCAATTTTATTCAATTTTTGAAAAGACCCGAATCAAAAGGGGATACTACAGGATTCTGTGTCCGTTTGGTCAAAAAGGGTGCAAAAGATTGCGAAAATCAACTTTTGGCCTCTTTATTGTATGAAGAATCCAGTGAAACTTTTTCTGATCTTCTATCGTTTGTAGAACAAATGGATCAAGAGGAGAAAAAACAGCTCTTTCATGGGTTAGGATCATTAAGAAAGAATCGGCGCCACAAATCCCCGCGAGCTTTGGAGCATGTCGATTTTCTCTTTGAAATCACCGCAGATTTTGGGTGCTATAGAGATCTTCATCGCCACCGAATTTTGACGCAAGAGCGTCAAAGGCTCACCTGTGGTTTAGGGTATACTCTGCCTCAAGAGATAGAGGGGACCGATATGGAGCCTATTTATCGAGGTGCACTCCGAAGGGCCAAGGACTTTTTTGATCGATTGGAGAAAACTTTGCCGACGGAATCGCAATACTGTGTCCCGATGGCCTACAATATCCGCTGGTATGTGAAGATCAACTTGCGTGCCTTGCAATGGATGGCCGAATTGCGCTCTACCCCACAAGGGCATCCCGAATATCGTAAAGTTGCGCAACAAATGGCTTCAAGGGTCATCGAGGAGCATCCCCTTTTTGAACCCCTTTTGGGATTCATGGACTTCAGTGAGCATGCGATCGGCAGGCTGGCTCAAGAGGAGAGGAGCTTAAAGAAAAAGGGGGGGAAACATGGCCAATGAGGAGAAAGCACCCAGCGTTTTGGGTGGTGCCCTATTAGTGACCGGCAGTTGTGTTGGGGCAGGGATGTTGGGATTGCCGATCATGACCGGATTGGTCGGATTTTTCCCCTCTTTGATTTTATTTGTTGTGGCCTCTGTGTTCATGACTTTAACGGCGCTCCTTTTAGTTGAAGTGCAAGAAGAGTTTGATCACCCTGTGAATTTGAGCACCATGTGTGGATTTTCTTTGGGAAAAGTGGGTCGGTTTCTATGCTGGATCACCTATTTATTCCTTTTTTACGCTCTTCTTGTGGCTTATACGGCCTTATCGGGCCACCACACCTCTGTATTGTTAGAGCATTTTTTCGCCTTGAGTATGCCTGAATGGGTCGGAAGCTTTTTCTTCGTCTCCTTATTTGGATGCGTGGTATATAGGGGGACAAGACCGGTCGATCTTCTGAATCGGTTTTTTATGGTATTCAAAATCGTGGCCTACATCGGCTTGGTTATTTTGGGTGCTTATTATGTCGACACGACCCTTTATAAAAGGGTTGCTTGGCCATATCTATTGCCAGCTATCCCGATCATGATCATCGCGTTTGGATTCCATAACATGGTCCCATCACTGGTGAAGCACTATAAAAATGACCGAAAAAAGGTGATTTTATCGGTCATCTTTGGCTCGTTGATCACCCTAGTGATCAACCTTCTTTGGCAATTGATTGCTTTGGGAACCATCCCAATCGGGGGAGAGGGTGGTCTTATGGATAGCTATCAAAAAGGGGTGGACGCAGCACAAGCGATGCAGATAGTCTTATCAGCACCAAGTATATCGTTGTTTAGTAATGGACTTGCTTTTTTTGCAATCATGACCTCTTTTTTGGCCCAATCTTTGAGCCTTGTCCACTTTTTGCAAGACGCTACAAAAACAAAACCCTTACCCGATCGGGAAAATCCGCAGTTGACAATACTTGCCCTTGGCCCCCCTCTTGTGATTGCAGTTCTGGGGCCAAATCTATTTTTCAGCGCTTTAAATTTTGCTGGAGGTATTTGTGCCATGCTCCTTTTTGGTGTTCTGCCTGTTTTGATGTGCTGGGTAAAACGATATCATCGGCACCACGAAAGGGGATTCATTGTTTTCGGCGGCAAGCGACTTCTGTTGGCATTGTTGGCATTCTCGATTTTTGTGATGGGATATCAATTACTTGTGATGATGGGGATAAAGCTCGGTGTTTGATCGATTTCTTTTAAGGAGTGTCTATGAGCCAAAGGGAGATCAACCCAAAGCGATACAGTATCTTACTGAGGGAATAGAAAAAGGTGTCTCCTCTCAGGTTCTATTGGGGATCACCGGATCCGGCAAAACATTCACCATGGCGAATGTGATCCAAAATGTCCAAAAACCCACCTTGGTATTGGCACATAACAAAACACTTGCGGCCCAATTATATCAGGAATTCAAGACATTTTTCCCCCACAATGCGGTCGAGTACTTTG
>CAXNCP010000008.1:0-10204 GCA_964200935.1 Chlamydiia bacterium
ATGATTGTTTGAATAAAATTAAGATTTATTGTTTTTCTTGAATTAAAATTTAAATTAAATGGCACTATGAATAAACGGTTTACTGAAAAATTAGTTCTGATCTACCTAGTTTGTATCCCCTTTTTTGCATTTGGCACCCCTGACCGGCCAACGAGTGCCAATGCGACTATCACGGTGATCGGAACCGGTTATGTCGGTTTGGTTTTAGGGGCATGCCTTGCAGATTTGGGGCATGCGGTCACCTGCTGTGATGTGGATCAAAATAAAATCGAAATGCTCTCAAAAGGGCTAATCCCTATTTATGAAAATGGCCTTCATGAAATCGTTCACAAGAATATAGAAGCCAGGAGGCTTTTTTTTTCGACAAACATTTGTGAATCGATCCTCAATTCAGCCTACATCTTCATTACAGTCGGGACACCTGAGGGGAAAAACGGGGAGGCAAATCTTTGTTACATCTTCAATGTAGCTGAGACCATAGGTAAAAATCTCAATGACACCAAGACGATTTTTGTTAAAAGCACCGTCCCGATGGGCACCATAGAATGGATTCGAGAGATCATTGAGAAAAATAACTCAACAAAGACCCCCTTCAACTTGGGGTATGCGCCCGAGTTTTTAAGGGAGGGGTCAAGTGTCGAAGATTTTATGCACCCTGACCGGATCGTGATTGGTGCAGATAATGATGAGACTGCAGATATTTTCGCCCTTTTGATGCAACCACTTTTGGATCAAGGAGTCCCCCTTTGTAGAACCTCTATTGCATCTGCCGAGATGATCAAATATGCCTCCAACTCTTTTTTATCGATCAAAATATCTTTCATCAATGAAATAGCCGATTTTTGTGAAAAGATTGGTGCAAATGTCGAAGAGGTTGCTCTAGCGATTGGTTTAGATAAGCGGATCGGCAAAGCTTTTTTAAAACCTGGTCCCGGTTATGGAGGATCGTGTTTTCCTAAGGATACTCTAGCATTTTTAAAGGCGGCAGAAAAATGTGGGATTGATCTAAATACTGTTAATGCCGCTGTTCAAACCAATTCTGTGAGAGCTTCCAAAATTGTCGAAAAACTACAAGCCCGTTTTGGAACTCTTTCAGGGCGTAAAATTGCAGTTTTGGGGCTCGCATTTAAAGAGGAAACAGACGATGTTCGTGAATCGGCTGCTCTAAAACTGATCGAGTTATTGCAAAATCAGGGAGCTATTTTGAAATGTTATGATCCGATCGCAACGAATAATGCCCTAAAGATTTTTCCTGATCTTGAAACATTCAGTCAGCCAATTGATGCCATCGAAAATACCGATGCACTTTTATTAGCAACACCATGGAAAGAATTTTTAGAACTCGATTTTGTTGAGGTCTATAACAGGATGGGAAATAAATTTATCTTTGATGCTAGAAATCTTTTGGATGAAAAATACCTTCAATCGATCGGGTTTGAGGTTGAATCAATCGGAAAAAAATATCGCTAGCAATTACAAAAAATCTTTCATTAGGCCTGTTTGTATAGCTTAAATCCGATATCGTCCCCGAAGGAGCTTAAATGAACGGGCCTCATCCCCTTAAAGTGAAGATTTGTACCAAATTCGTTTGAAGAGGAGGTATCAATCCAAATCAGCCCATTTTCATTGAGAAGTGGTCGATATTTCTCTATCATTTCCCCTAATTTCTTTTCATCGAAACCGCGGTCAAAAACCAAAATATCCAAATTTTTTTCTTTGAGTGGCTCGGTGTCGAGCATTTGAAAAAATTTTAGGAGATTCAGCTTTTGAATGGCCGATGAAATCCTTGGATCCGGTTTTTTCCCCCTCTCATCGATGTAGGCTATTCCCTTAGAAAAATACCTCAGATAAAATGCCGCAAGAAGAGGATAGGCCTGATCAGAACCATTACTGACAACCAGAACATAATGGGGAACTTTTAATTTAAAAAGATCTCCAAAAAGCTGACCCTTATGGGTATTAAAAGAGGGGTATCGATTTTCACAGTAATCGGTAATGATATCGGCAAAATAGCTCCAGCTGATGATCCTATGTACCTTGGGATCTGCTTGCCCTTGCGAAAAAATGAGATAAGAAAAAATGAATCCCTTTAAAATTGACCGCATGACTCTACCTCAACCAATGTCTGACGAAGTTTTTCTATTTTTACCTTCAAGAGTTTCATGCATCCATCGTTTTCTCCGATAGAGAGGATAAACTCCTTTGAATTATCGTCATAACAGCATCCAGCTGGGTAGATGATCCACTTATCGTGACAACGAACTTTTTTTGATTCAAACGCCGTCTCATAAAGTAAAGGATATTCACTAATTTTTAATATCTGATTGGTTGTTCCCATTTTCAATGTCATGGCACCCATAACGTAAAAAACATCTTTTCGATCGTAAGTTTCACTAATAGGTGTCTTTGTTTTGAATGTTGAGTGAAAGAAAGCCCAGTACTCTCCATCGATCTCAAAGATAGGGGCACCACCACGCAAAAACCCATATTTTTTCAACCATTTTACCGGGTATTTGGATCCTGTTTGGATTTGTGACACGGGCTCTGAATGGATAGAATAGCCATTCAAATCCATTTTCACAAAAGAAAGATCATCATAGCTATAGATGTAAAATAGCTCCCCCGAAGACATCTCATTTTTCACCACAGGTGTCCAATTTTTTTCTGTCTTTTTTTTGGCGCCCGGTAAGAAAAAGATTCTGTCAATTTTGTGGTCATTAGGATCTAAAACAGCCATCTTCATCACTCGATTTTTTTGGCTTAGAGATTCTAAATCATTAAAAAATAGGTAGTTTTTTCCCCCGACTGTAATGACCCGTGGATCCTCACAGTAAGGGCTCTTCAAATCCAATAAATAGGGGGAGGAGGCCAAATCAAAATGTTCATTTAAGTCTACAACACCGATGTATGTCATCGCCCCGATTGGATAATTATAAAGCAAATGCTCCTTGGTTTCATCAAAACGGAAGAAAAGGGTGTAACCATCCCCTCTTTTTACAATTGAGGGATTATAAGCATTTTTAAACTCAGCTATCTCGATTGTTTTTTCAAAATGAAATAGATTTTTATTTGCATCGAGGCATTTTTGGTTTGTGATTCTTGGGTGATCCAGCTCTTTTGGGATGGCCGAAAGGGGTAGATAGAAATACGATACCCAAAAAAGGGTGCTAAGAATCTTTTTCATCCCCTATTTTCCTCAAATTGGTCAAAAAAGTCGCAAAATTTTTGGATAAACGGCCCCTTTTTTAGGTCAAATTGGCTAGCCCACTCCCTTTTTTTCAAATTATCTTCTAAAAGGTTGTGCCGCTCGAAATAGACCTTTTCCATAAGATCTGCCAACTCATCCAAATCACTTTTTTTCATCGAACCCATATCAAAAAATCCAAAAAGGTCAGAATATGCAGCCGGGATTTTTTCCGCTTTTTCTAGTGAAAAGACAAGACCGCTTCGTGCAATCGTGCTTTGACCGGTATTATCAGATACAATCACCGGTATCCCCAGCGCCATCGCTTGCCTTGGTTGAATGCTAAATCCCTCACCCCATGAAGGGGATACATAGCAATCTGTTGAAAGAAACATCTGTAAATACTTTTGAGTGGTTTTTGACTCAATGGTGAATTCGACGTTTTCTACCTGTAAAAACTCTATTAATTTTCTTAATTTTTTCTCGTAATGCTTATCTCCCCCTCGGCAATTAATCCTGAGTTTTACATCCCCCTTATTTTTAAATTTTTTTGAAAACGCATGGATCAGAAGTTCGAGGTCTTTACGCAAAATACAGGCCGAATAGTTGGCAAAAACAAAGGTATCCCCTATTTTTTTCTTAATTGGATGTCTTAGAAAATCACTTAGGTCAACCGATAGAGGGATCACGCTAATTGGAGCTGTTACGCCACTATTTTTGAATACCTCTATTAAAAAGGGGTCAGGCACAAGGATGTGTTCAAAAAAATTGAGGTATTTTACAAAGTGGGGATCCACAGAGGAGGATTCGTGCATTGTATAGCAAATAAATCGCTGATCCTCCCTTTTATACTGTTTTAAAATTTCCACAAAATGGGGGATTTCTGGCAAAGAGGTGTTTACAAGTACGATTCGATTGAGCATTCTTAAATCTGCCTTTAAAAGCCCCCTTTCCTCGTCTGAGAGCTCCTCAGTAGCGCCAATCGGTACTACTTTGACCTCATATTTATTTTTGAGTGACAATCCTAACTCGACCGACTGCCTCCCAATCCCATCTCGCTTATTGACAGTACCCATGATCGAAATAGATAGAGCAAGAAAGGGTAAAAAAAGGGTTCCCATCTTAAACTCCCACAAATTCCATTTTGGATTCGAGCTTTTGCTTATCGACTTTCAAAAGAAAAATGGCTCCATCATTTTCGCCAACCGCTATAAGTATGCTTTGATCTAAAGGATTGTAAAGAGCTCCTGAAGGATATACGACCCATTTTTCCCTAGACCGTTCTCGAGGAGTTTGATACGCATCGTCATAAAGTAAAGGAGAGGGCAAAAGCCTTTCTACCTTTCTTGCATTTTGATCCAAAGTCATTACACCCATATGGTAGAAGTAGTGATTCCGATTCCTACCCCTCTCGAACACCGTTTCATAAAAACAAGAGTGGAAAAAAGACCATAATTTCCCCTCAATTTCTAAAAGGGGTGCACCTCCACGTAACGGACCATATTTTTTGATCCATTCCTGGATTTTAGGGTCGTCTAGATTTTTGGAATGAATTTTTTTGGTCTCCCACCTTTGCCCATCAATCAAAACCTCATAAACGGAGAGGTCATTGAACTCGTAAACATAAAAAAGGCGCTCTCTACCCTCATCTTTCAAAACAAATGGGGTCCAATTCTTTTCTATTTTTCTTGTTTGTTCAGGAAGTTTTTTTACTTTCAGAATTTTTTTTGTTTTAGGGTCTATAAGTGCTATTTTCATCACCCTTTTCGAAGGGTCTTCTTTTAATACATCATTGAAGAAGAGGACATATTGCCCCTGAAATAGCACAACCCGAGGATCCTCACAATAGGGGCTCAACATCGGCAAAAGGGCCGGAGCATGAAGTAGATTCAAATTTTCATCTAAATCGACATACCCCAAATAGGTAAGGTAGACCAACCTTGTTTTTTTGAAATAGTGATCACAAGGGACATCAAATCTAAAAAACAGGGTATATCCCCCCTCATTGCGTGCAACGATTGTCGGATTGTACGCCCCTTCAAATCCGTTCAATACAATTTGTTTTTTCTTGATGTCAAGTGAACGGTTTTGTTCGATGCATCCCGATTCGTGGAATTTTGGATGGGGACAATGGATTTGTAATTCTGCCGGGCTACAATACAAATGGCTAAAAAAAGCACCTAACCAATAAAGGGTAAATATTTTCACGGTTTAGTTATATCAAAATAGGAATTAGAACCTAAAAAATAAAAACCTCTTCAAAATGGAGATCAACCTTCATCCTCTTTGTGAGGATCTAAGATTTTTGCATTGAAAAGAGTATGGTCATCACTCAAAAAATAGATAGCTCGATAGAACTCTTCAAAATCATGGATATTCTCCTCTTTTATCTGATGGATGAGCCCCGCATGGCATGCCTTGATTTTGGCTCTGTGGTATCCAGGATTTGTTTTAGTTGGGTGGAGTTTTTTATCTGCATATAAAAACCAAATATCCCCGTTTTCGAATATCCGGTGCATATTTTTAAAAAAAGAGCGGTGAATATTTTTTTCGGTTGTATCGATCAAAACAATCACATCTTTTGGGGCACATTTTTTTGCCTCCGCCAAAAAAGTTTGAAATAAATTTGATGGGTCGACTTTTTGATAGTTGATATTTGAATGTTGATGAAATTCTAAAGAGCTTTTTGAACCATCCAAGATATGGATATTCAAAAGAGGACCCTCTTGCGATTTTATCGCCTCAATTAGGGGTAATTCTAGCGGTTTATCTGGAGTTGCAATCAAAAAAACATCATATTTTTCAACTCTTGGCAAAGAAAAAACCACCCCCTTTTTCCCCTTACTAGGAAGAATTCCCCACTGAAAATAGTGGATGATCATCAAAAATCCAAATACCAGAAGGGCACCCGGAAGGCGCAAAAGAATATATTTCAACATAGTATCCTCTTTAAGAAAGAATAGAGGTATACTCTCTAATAAATATATTTTCCAACCCCTTAAAACAGCAGTCATGAACTTTTGTACCAAAGTCATAATCCTCCCCACATATGCAGACAGATTGAATGGGAAATTGTTTCAGAACTTTGAGCCAAGATAAATTATTTCTATGGATAGAGCCTATTATCACAACATCATAAGCCCCATTTTCAAGATTAGACCACAATTTTTTTCGTGATATCTCTTTGTGTGGTTTTAATACCTTACTATACGTAAAACCGCGTCCATACAGATTTTTTACAGGCTTTTCATAATCTTGGTAGAGAAAATCCATTTTGAGATAAAAGTCACATTTGTCACCCAAATGCTGTTTCAACCCGATGTAAGTCATAAGTTTTAAATAATCATCATCAGGAAAGGTATTTAAAAAAAGGACTTTTTTGGGGTTGGGGTTACCAATTTTTTCAAGGATGTACTGGGCCATTTTTCTACAAGTTAAACGCTCTCGCGTGTGTACCAATAGCTTCTCTAAAATTTCAAAATAGCGCTTTTTGTCAAAAATAGAGTGGTCAATTTTTCCAGCTAAAACACCGGGCAGATGCATCGCTTCCCAGACAAGTTCTTTAGGGAAATGGGTCATCGTCATAGGGTGGACATTTTGAAGATCTGTAAAATAAGGTATGCATCCATTCGCTAATATTTCATAGTGACGCATACAATCTGCACCCGCTTTTATTCTAGTATAAGCGTAGTAGGATCTTTGGTAATCCTCCCTATATTTGTCCTCCTCTTCATAAATATAGCTTTTGCTATCGCCCGGTACGTAGGGTGCAAAATCCCACTCTTTTTTGGGAATAAAAGAGACAATCTTTTCTTCAGGAATTGAAAAAGAGATCGGATGAACAGTGGCATGAATAAACGAAAAAAAACTTGAGATAACAAAAAAGAAGCGCATATTGAGTACAATTTAAATTGTGCCTAATTATTTTAAAAAAAGAATAATTTATCTATGTAAAACAATTGTTATAACTTTAAATTAAGATTTTTATTCGTCAATACCTTGTTGCATCGCTAGATTTTTTAAATGATCGAGCTCGTTACGCAAAGCAATCAAAATCCAAACTTCCTATGAGCATCGCCTTATATTTTTGATATGCGTGGCAGGATCTTAAGTAATCCTTCCTATGCAGCTCTTCATCATTATTCCTATTAGTCGAATATTCCCTAAGGATTAAGAGAACAAATTTTTAATCTTTTGGGGGTAAAAGAGTTTAGATGGAGGTCATAGATAAATAATTTAAGCTTATATTACAAAACGACAAAAAAATCGCGACATAAAGAATTCCTATTCTTTTTTTAAGGAATAGAATTTCCAAAATCAGTCGATTTAATGAAGAACAGATGTATACTCTCTTACAAATAGACAGGCTTCTTGTTTGAAGCAGCAATTATGGAAATCTTCACCACAAACGCAAATATACCGAACATCCCGACGTGCCAATCTTTTGAATAAAAAAAGATTAATCCTGTGAATAGAACCTACAATTATTACATCATACAATCCTTGGTCTATATTTTTAATCATCTGTTTCTTGGAAATTTCAACTCTTGGCGACAATATTTTAATCGTTGAAAATTTTAATTTCTCGTCAGGAATTTTACAGTCTTGATACAACACATCAATTTTTGAAAAAAAATCACACTTCTCTCCGAGAAGTTGTCTAAATCCAATATAAAGCGAATCTCGAAGGTAATCTTGCGTTTGACAAGAGGATAAAAAAAGAACTCTTTTTGGGTCGGGATTACCGATCTTTTCAAGAAGATACTGAGCCATTTTTCTACAAGTTAAATGCTCTCGAGTGTATTTCAATAACTTTTCTAAAATCTCAAAATAGCGCTGTTTGTCAAAAATAGAATGGTCGATCATTCCAGGTGAAACACCAGGCAAATGCATTGCCTCCCAAACCAGTTCCTTCGGGAAATGGGTCATCGTCATAGGATGAACATTTTGAAGATCTTCAAAATAAGGTATGCATCCACTCGCTAGTATATCATAGTGGCGCATACAATCTGCACCCCCTTTGATTTTTGTGTATGCGTAATAGGATCTTTGGTAATCCTTTCTATATGTCGCTTCATCTTTATAAATATAAGTCGAATAATCCCCAGGGATTAAGGGGGCAAAATCCCATTCTTTTTGGGGTATAAAAGAGACAATCTTTTCTTCTGGGATGGAGAATGAGATGGGATGGATGGTAGCATGAAGAAATGAAAAAAAACTAATGACAAGATAAAAGAAGCGCATATTAAGTATGATTAAAATTTTGAATTATTATTCTTAAAAGAGAATAATTAATCTATGTAAATTGATTTTCATATTCTGATAACAAGGTTTTTATTCTTCGCTTCCTTGTTGCATTGCTAGATTTTTTAAATGATCGAGCTCGTTACGTAAAGCGATTGCTGCTTCAAAATCGAGCGCTTTAGCTTTCACGCGCATCTCTTTTTCAATAAGCTTGATCTTTTTTTCGATCTCTTTAGGGGTCAACTCGATGACCTCCTCTACTTTTTCTACCTCGTTCTCCAGCTCCTCAAAGAAGGTCTCTTTAAGTGTTTCCACCCTTTCTCTTGAAACAGATTCGGGTAGAATGTTATGCAATTCATTGTGCTTTTGTTGTAATACACGTCGATTTTGGGTGATTTGAATGGTCTCTTCAATAGACTTTGTCCTCACATCTGCATACATGACTACCCTTCCATCCCTGTTTCTTGCAGCCCTTCCACAAGTCTGGATCAAGCTTGTCTTGGAGCGCAAAAATCCCTCTTTATCTGCATCGAGTATGAGTACCAAAGACACCTCCGGAATGTCCAAACCCTCCCTTAAAAGATTGATCCCGACTAAAACGTCAAATTCTCCCACGCGCAGCTCTTTGATGATCTTTACCCTTTCCAAAGTATCGATATCCGAGTGTAGGTATTTGGCCCTTACCCCTATCTCTGTCATATATTTGGTCAGATCTTCCGCAAGTTTTTTAGTGAGCGTTGTCACTAAAACCCTCCGATTTTTTTGAACTTCCAGCTGAATCTGCCCGAGAGCATCATCCACTTGATACATCGCCGGTTTGACCTCGATCATTGGATCCAATAGACCGGTCGGCCGGATGATCTGCTCTACAACCCGCCCTTCGGCATCCTCTAGTTCATACGGTCCCGGCGTGGCAGAAACATAGACAACGTTTTGGATTTTTTGCCGAAATTCGTTGAAGGACAACGGACGATTATCAAATGCAGAGGGCAATCTAAAACCAAACTCTACAAGTGGGGTTTTACGCGCTTTATCGCCATTTTGCATCGCCCCAATTTGGGGGATGGTCTGATGCGATTCATCGATAAAAAGTAAAAAGTCAGCAGGGAAATAATCGATCAAGCAAGAGGGAGGGTCCCCTACTTTTCGGTGTGAAAAAGCTCGTGAGTAGTTTTCAATCCCCTTACAAAATCCGATCTCCCGGATCAGTTCTAGATCATAAAGTGTCCGTTCTCGAATGCGGTGCTCCTCAAGGGGGCGCTGATTATCGAGATAAAATCGTCGCCTCTCCTCCAATTCTTTTTTGATCACCTCAATGGCACCCTCTTTGACGTCATCAGGCATGACATAGTGGGAGCCCGGGAAAATGGTCACCTTTTCCTCTCGCTTAATGAGCCTTGCTGTTAAAGGATCAATAAGACTTAGCCGCTCGACTTCATCCCCAAAAAGCTCGATGCGTACCGCAATGTTTTCTTCATAAGCTAAAGCCACCTCCACCACATCTCCGCGCACCCTAAAATGGGAACGTGAAAGTTCGATGTCGTTTCGTTTGTAATGTATTTCTACAAGCTTGAGTAAAAGGTCATCGCGGTCGATGCGCTGCCCCACAAATAATTTCAACTGCATCCGTGCAAAATGTTCCGGCGCTCCGATCCCGTAGATGCATGATACAGAGGAAACTATGATCACATCTTTACGCTCGATCAAAGATTTTGTGGCCGAAAGTCGCATCCTCTCTATCCGATCGTTGATCGCTAGGTCTTTTTCGATATAGGT
>CAXNCP010000009.1:0-9019 GCA_964200935.1 Chlamydiia bacterium
GATTTTTCTAATTCTTGAGTTGAGAGCGGTTCAAAAGGGGAGGAGAGTTGATGGATCATTTTTTCGTGAACAGAATAGGAGATATTGGGCTCGATCACATCGCTAACTGTATGGCAGGAGACCAAAAAGAGAAGAGGGAATAGGGCGAGACTAGTAGTCTTTTTTGACCAGATCAATCGATTGCTGGAAGGCTTCTTCATCGTTTTTGGTGCGGTAAATGTCTTCTTGTTGCTCACTGACCTCTTTCCATTGTTCAGAAGTTTGGATGATTTCTGGACGGATGAAGATGATTACATCGGCATTTCTTTCATCGGATGTATTTTGCGTAAACGCAGCACCAATGACAGGAAGACCTCCAAGACAAGGTAGGCCAGATTTGGCTTTTGTCTTTTGATTACGAATTTGCCCGGATAGAACAACAAAAGCTTTATCAGGGACGTGTACCCTTGTCTGCATGCTTGTTTTGCTGGTACGAATTCCATTCACAGCTTGGGTGTTGACATCGGTAGCATTCGCTGTTCCTTGGTTTTCTTCCTCGGTGATTTCCTCATCAATCTCTAATGTAATAATACCATTATCACCAATATTCGGGGTAATATTAAGTGAGACACCGATATTGCGATATTCCAAGTTGGCATTCGTTGTTTGGGAAATTCCGGATGTTGTGATGATAGAACCTGTAAATGGGATGTTGCTCCCCACGAAAATTTGCGACATACGGCTGTCTTGAGCCAAAATCTTTTGGTTTAATGTGATTGTTGTGCGTCCTTCCTCTTGAAGGGCAGTCAAAAGAGAAGCAAGCGTTAGGTAGGATTTTCCACCGTGGAAAATGATGTCTCCTATGATGCCGAGCTGTCCTGCAGAAACACTGTCAAAGATGTTTGGCGATGGACCATTCACAGCGTTGACACCGGCATTCGATGCACCAGCCTCTTTTGATCCTCCGTTGACACCTTGAACTCTTTGGAGAGTCGTGATGTTGCTGGTCGCATCCACCCTAGGCGAATTCGATCCGACCCCTGCAAATCGACCCTTATAGTTTGTCAATCCACTCCATCGAAGACCAATATCGGTAGAATTAAAGGCAGTGGTTTCTATTACTAATACCTCGATGAATACCTGTTTTAAAGGGATATCGATCGTGGAGAGAATTTCTTTAAGCTTAGATAAGGTTTGGGGATCTCCGGTAGAGATCAAAGAGTTCGTAACACGAATCCATTGTACAGAGCTGATTGCATTGATCAAAGATTCATTCTTGGCGTTTTTAGAAAGCTGTAACTCTTCACCAATCTGCTTGAGGGCAACCTGTATATCTGATCCGGTATGAAAATTGAGCTTGTAGTTTAAAAAACCGATGTTGTCGAAAGATTCTATCGAGGTAGCAGGTTTGGTCATATCTGCAGAGGGGGTATCAAATTCTTGAAGCAATTTGAGCACCTGATCGACATTTTCCTGTGTTCCTACAACAATGATACGGCCGTTTAAAAATTGCAAATTTTGAATAGTGGTGGATAATCCTCGGTCATTGACTCCTCGGCTGGAGATGTGGTCCATGTAGCCTTGGATGTCTTTGATGAGCTCAGGGCCCTGTTTGTATACCGGTTTGTAGTTTTGATATTTATCTGAAGAACTTTTTTGGACTACTCCGGGTATTCTTTGATCCAATGATTCTAGGAGCTTGGCTATTTTATCTAGATTCTCCGGTGTACCATTAAAAACAAGCGTACCGTCAACAATTTTGACAGATTTGATCGTCTTTTGTAAATCGGGATCGTCAAGGCTTGCCTCACTAGTGGACTTTTGGAGCTGGTCCAAAAGTTCTTTAGCAGATTTTGTCTTGGGATTATAACTCAAAAATGTGCTCGTACCCACCTGAGAAATTTGGGATGTTGGTTGAGAAGTTGACGAATCAAGCGTTGCGATCATTTCTTTGATTTTGATTACGTTGGCCTCTGTTCCGCTTACGATGATCGAGTTGGAATTTTTGATTACTTTAATCCCTTTGATGGTTTGGATCAAACCGGGATCCGCAGTCCCTGAGGATTCTAAATCTGATCCGATACCCTGTAACGATTTCAATAATTCCTGCGCAGTCATATGCGTTGGTTTATAGATAGTATACTGGTTCGCCGAGACGGTGTGGATATCGAGTTTTGTGATAATATCGTTTAATTGTTGAATTGTTCCGGGTGAACCACGAACAGTAAGTGTATTATTGGATTTATTCCATTGAATGCTCTGCACTGCATTCAAAAAGTCTTGGTTATCGGATGTTTCACTCAGCTGTGACGCCATCTGATTGAGTTGATCGACTACATATTTACCTGAGACGTTTTGCAGCTTAACTATCGTGAAGCCAGACGTTGTTGAAGTTTGCTGATCCATTTTTGAGATCAGGTCACTAATTTCTTGGATGGTATGCGGCGATCCCTGGATCACTATGGAATTGGTATCTTTATTCCACCGTATTGTCTGGAGGGCGTTTAAAAAATCACCATTTGCGGTATCTTCCGGCAGGTCTTTAGCCATCGATTGGATCTGGTCGATTACCGCCTTTCCTGAAACGTAACGGAGTTTCACAATGGAAAAGGTGAGATCCGATTTGACTTGTTGAGGCGTATCGATTGTTTTGATCAATGTGTCTACTTTTTTAAGCTCTACAGGTTCGCCTAAAAAGAGGATGAAGTCGGGGGCGATGAGTGTCGATTCGTTGACCAATTTGCTGAAGCTTTGCGTATTGAAATCGGTCCGTTTAGAGTCTTTAGCAATCGCCTTCAAAGCTCCATAGATCGACTGAATCGAGCGATTTGTCGCTTTATAAAGGTAGATATTCCCTGTTGTGATAGAGGAGGGTTGCTTTGATGCTTTCTCCTCGATTTGTTCAAAAATTTTGGTCGCTTTTTCGGTAAATTGTTGACTTCCCACAATAAAAACCCGTTGCGTACCCTCCTGTGGAATCAGTGAGTAGTTTTTACCACCACAAACGGAGTCTAGGATTGGGGTTGCGATTTCGATCAATTCTGTAGGACTAAAGAAAACAGTATCATACCCAACATTTACCGATCCGGTTTCGGGTTGATCAATTGTGCGGATCAACGAGTCTATCGAAAGAACATTTTGGATCACATCGGATAGGATGAGCAGTTTTCTTTCCGGAAAGGATTCTATTACACTCGTTTTCGACAAAAACGGTTCGATCAATGCCTGGATGGTCGCAACCGGACTATTTTTGATTTGGTAGATTTTAGTGACTATAGGAGCTACGATCGAATCGGATTTTTGGCTCGCATCAATGAGCATCGGAAGTTCAGTGATGTCAGGGTTACGATGGATGACTAAAGTTCCGCTCTCTTCAAGGATGCTAAAACCTTGTATCCTGAGTGTTTGAACAAATCCGGATACGATAGTCTCTACGGTCATCTCTTCATCAGATACAAGATTGATTAGAAAATTCAGATCCCCTGGATTATAAACGAAATTGAGTCCGGCAATTTCACTTAAAAATTGGATGAATTCTTCTGCTTTTACTTGGTTAAAATTGATCTTATAACGAGATTCGCGTGAAATTTTTTGTTTGGGACGACCCCAAGCATCCAATCCAAAGGGGACGATGGATGCGGTTAAGCAATAAATCAAGATACATCTTTTTAAGGCCGGCACCATATGCCCTCTAAATAGGGAAATATCTTAATTATTGCAATAGAGCTTGTTAGAAATTGTTCGAGGCTATGAAATGAACAATGAAAAAATCAAATTTAATGAATTTTATTTGTAAAAGTTAAAGGATGATTTTTTTTAAAAAATTTGTGTTTTAATGGATCTCTTTTTTTTCAAATGGATGGCTTATTTGCGTATTTTTGTTTTATGAAACTTGAAAGGATCATTTTAGATCTTTTAAAATACAATCATATTAGAATTGATAAAGCACAAAAAAGAATTTTCTTCATTTAGAATTCCAGGGGTTCTTAGATTGAGTTTTTTCATCAGTCAAGCCGATCGATTAAAAGGGCGGTAGGGCAGTGGCCCATTTCGTTTTGTTCAATCGTATTGCGGTCTAAATTTCCGGTATACTGATTTTTGATCTGGAGTTTTGAACCATTTAGGCCAAGGATCAACGAATCTAAGGAATCAAGTCGGTCATGGATAGGATTGGGTTTTTCCCCTTTTTGACCAAAAAAACGGCCATTCACTTTGAGTTCTCGAGGGGTTTTTGTGCTATAGGAGAAGTGGTAAAGAACGGCATCACCAAATGAAAAAAGGTGGAAGGTGTTGTCGATAGTGCTTACATGCAAAAGTTGAAGATGCAAGGGGAATTCCCCTTGGTGTGCCCCCTCCAATCTTTCTAAAAAACGGGTTAACGAAAACTCATTTTTTGTAGTCATGATGTCTAATAATAGACGAGCGCGCTCCATTACCCCTTTAAGCTCTAGAAGAGCTTGTATAGAGCCATCTTTCGATGAAGCGATAAACGCCAAGTAGGAACCATCCGGTAAAACATGGTGAAGCAAAGTGTAATTCAAAGAATGGGGATTCGGATTTTGTAGTATGGTGATGCTCAAATCCATCAAAGATTCGGGCGTATGCGAAACCAGCTGTTTTTTTCCCCGTTCAATACTAGAAAGGAGATCTTTTAAAGTGTCTTCTGAGCTCTCATCTTGTGCTAGAAGCCCCTCTTTGAGATAAACGGAAAGTTCACTGATCATCTCCATCACATCTTGATAGCGATCCTTGCTTTCGGGCTCGGTTGCTTTTTTGACAATATTTCTCAAGTGCTTTGGCACAAGCTCCAGATCCACCATTCCAAGTGATATACGACCTATGATTAACTCGTAGAAAATCACCCCTACTGCATAAATATCTGAGCGAGGGTCGAATTTTTTGAGCCCTTTTCGTTCTTTTGCAGGCATATAGGACGGGGTTCCGTAAACTGGACCCTCTAAAGTTTCCTCAACTTGGCCGGCAATCCCGAAATCGACCACCTTAATCTCTGAATTTTCGGTAATCAAGATGTTTTCAGGTTTTAAATCTCTATGGACAATCCCTAAAGAGTGGAGGTAAAGGAGAGCATATAAAGTTTTTAAAACAACGTCAATCGAGCGCTTAAGGGATAAAGAGCGTTGAAGGATGAATTGCTTTAGCGATATCCCCTGGACAAACTCAACGGCGATATACAAACCACCTTCAAATTCCCCTTCAGAATAATATTGGACAATATTGGTGTGGACCAGATTTTTAAGAATCGTCCCTTCTTTAAGAAAGATTTTTTTTCTTACAGGGTCTTTTAAAATATCGTGGCTCAAAACCTTTAAAACGGCTAACTCACGATTCTCCTCATTGAGCCCCAAATATAGCTTAGAGACAGCTCCGGTCGTTAGAAGCTTTTCAATTCTGTACGGGCCGATTTTAACGGGCAGATCGGAGGAGTTTTCCTCTGTATGCAGGGGTATTGTCGGCTGTTGATAAAATTGGACCATTATTCTAAAACTTTGAAGAAAAGCTGTTGATCAAAGGCGACAATTTCCCCTCTGCGGAGAACCTGCCCATTCAATGTTAAAAAAACTTGCTTGGGGTCGAGGTCGATTTTGAGTGTGCTTTCGTGTGTCAGATTAGCCAGGGTTTCGTAAGGGACTGTAATGGATCCCAGCTCGATTTTACAATCAAGGCCGATCTCCTCAAGTGCAACCGGTTTAACGTGCTGCTTATCGGGATAAATCTCCTCCTCACCTTCTTCTAAAACACCCTCATTTTCTTCTGAAGGCTCAAAATCTTCTTCATAATCTGAAAATTCTTTATCATCGTTTTCATTTGAAGAGGGCATAAATTTCTCCTGAGGTTTTGGGTGTAAGGGGGAAAATCCATGTAGGTGATGATCTTTGAAATGGGCTGAGAGGAGTGGGGTATTTTTACAATAGAGCTCAACTTGGTAACTTAGATCCAAAGCCTCTTCAGAAATAGAGTCAAGATGGATCAAATCCAATTTTTGGAGGCTCTGGATCTCTTTTTTTGTCAAAGAAATGCTCGTCAAGAGCAGATGGAGCGGCACATCGATCGAGTGGGTTTTTTCAACTTTTTCTACAGGATGTTGCTTATAAAACTCTTTGATTTTAGAGAGTGTTTTCTCAGGAACAATCAATCTTGGGGTGATCGAAAGGCCTGGAATTTGTAAGTTAAGATCAAAAACCTCAAAGATCCCCTCTTGCGGAAAGTCGGTCTTTAGACTCATGGAGAGACCTTTGAATAGGTGGAGCTCGTCAATAGCAGAGAGTCCTTTTAGGGATAGGAATTTGACCACACCTTTGAAGATTTCCGATTCGCTGGGTAATTTCCCTTTTGTGAGAAACAGGTGCCCTTTTTCTATATCTGCTGCCCTAAAAAGGAGGAAAATCGTCCCCTTGACAGGCTCTAAGTGGATCGCTTGAACAAAAGGCTCAGGCCCAAAATCTTCGTAGACATGCTCAAGATCGAGAGTAGAAATCGAAATAAGATCCAGCTGGGCCTCTTTTGCGTGCAAATGTTTTTGCAAAATCGGTTCCAACTCATTTAAATGAAATTTGGGGATGTTTCCAAATGGGGATTCACGTAATCCCTCAGGCAGAATGAATCGGAGTTTTTGAATCCAACTAGGGTGCTTGCTCATCTTCATTCACACCATACACAGTCTTGTGTTGTTTGCAAAGATCTTTTATCGAAACGGAGGGGGGTAGCAATTTTTGTTGTGATGGGGGAATGAGTAGCTGGAGATCATAGGGAAAAACGGCCAGGGAGATCTCATGATGAAGCTTAGATAGATGAGTCAAGAGCTCTTTTATAGCCTGATCTGATCCCTGCATTTCTACCTGAATTTCCATTTTTGCCGTATCAAAATAGCGCACCTCAAAAGAGACCGTTTCGATGATTTTTTTCAAATCAAGTACGACGGAAAACTGTGTCGATTCAAACCCCTCTTTTTTCAAACAAAGAAACTTATGCAGAAGGGCCTCTTTTGCACCTTGGCAAAAAAAGTCTATCTCTTGTGTCGATGGGGAAAATTTCTCTTTGTTTAGGTTGAAGTTTTGAAAAGGGGGTAAAAAAGGTGGGATAGAGCCTGCCACCATAGGATCTCCGTCCAATGAAAAAGGTTTTGGCGCTTTTTTTTCTACCCCTTTTTTTTCCGTGAGAGGCTCTATTTTCGTGATTTGCATAAAAGGAAATTAGGGATTAGGAGTGAGTTGGTTTGTTTGCATCGTGACATTTTTTTCATGGAGTTGGCGCAAGCGGGAAAGGATATATTCCCCCTCAACACTGTCGATCAGTAAAAAGCTTTGCAAATCTTCTTCATAGGCAAATACATCGCCTGTACCTACATCAAAATACCAACCCCAGAGCCTTAAAAGCCCTTGCTCCATTTTTTTTTGGATGACGGGGAAAGTTTTGAGATGTTCAATCTGTTTCAAGATATTCTCCTTTGCCAATCTTTCTACCGATTCGCAATCTTTCGCCTCTTTCCCAAAAGAGAGCCAATACTTGAGCCCTTCGGGTAGTTTGTCTATCCCCTCCATCACTGCATGCATGGCGCCACAATTGCTATGTCCACAAACGATGATATTTTCGATTGGAAGTTGGGACACGGCAAATTCGATGCTAGCACGCTCACTCGATAAAATATTGTGCGGTGGAACAATATTTCCGGCGTTACGCACCACAAAAAGATGGCCTGGGTGGGTTGAGGTGAAAAGGTTTGGGACAACACGACTGTCAGAGCAGGTGATAAAAAGGGAGTCGGGTGTTTGCCCCATGGCCAAATGGCTAAAACGGTCTCTATATTCGCTCAAGTGTAATTTTCTAAAATCTAAAATTCCTTGTACAAGCTTCAGCATAATACACCCCATTTTTTGGTAAGCAGCAATATACCATCCCCAACTTTTTAAAGAATAGGGGAGTTTTGCCCCCTGAAGCTGGGTTTAAGAATAAAAGTATGAGTAGCGCTTCTTTCCATTTAAACCTATGCGGAAGTGGGGGAATTTTATTGGTATTTTCCCTGCTGTTTTTGGACTGTGCTTAGGCGGCGACGGCGGTCTTCCTTAGATTCGTCCAAAAGGAGCGGTTTTTTTACATTGATGTCAAATTGCGGAAGGTTGAGTTTTAATTGTTGCTCCAGGGACTCAAGATTGTTGGAGAAGATTTTTTGCCCATCTGGATTAGCAAAAATTTGAACATTGAATGCGTGGGGTGCGGTATCAAAATGTTCAATATCAATATGGGCCCCGTTGAGCGAAGAGTTAGGCATGTTCAACACGATAGAGGTGGTTGTTTTCCCCTGAAATTGCATAACAGTCATCATCCCTACCAGTTTTTGAAACAGCTCATAGATGTGGGGAGGGAATTGGGCATAGGGAGGGGCCGGGGTCAGTGGGGGAGCTGGGAGCGTTTCGGTGATGGGAATCGGGATAGGCCCACTAGATGTCTCTGTGATTTGTTTTTCTGGGGTTTCTACTATATGTGCTGGAGGGGGAATGGGCTCAGATTGTTTTTCACCGGTTTTAACCTTTTCCTGTTGAGCATGGTTTTCTTTTTTCAAATGCGTTGGCGGTAAAATAGGGGTAGACTTGGGTTCAATTTCTTGAGCGGTTTGTGTCGTTGAAGATTTAGGATGGGTATGGAGAAGACCTTCCATTTTTTCTTCAATTTTCTTTAGCTCTGTAAAAGGATCTGGACTCTTAACCTCTTCAATAGGTTTAGAGGAGTCGAGGATTTTTGGTAGGTCTTGATCGTCAGGTAAAGTACTTTTCTTTGAAAAGAGTTGAACATTGTCTTTGTCAGAAGAGGTGGGGGTAGTGTCTGTCGTTTCAGGTAATTGGAGCTCTTCATCAGGTTCAGAGACCTGTTGTTCAACTTGTCTTGATGGGCCAAGATTGACCTGTTTGGTTTGCTTGTCCGACATCAATTGAGAAAAAAGATCGGAATCGGATTTGATATTCTCCTCTTCTTCCCCTTCGTCCTCATCTGACTGGCGAAGACGATTTTTTTGACCCCTCTCTTG
>CAXNCP010000010.1:0-8825 GCA_964200935.1 Chlamydiia bacterium
TGAACATCAATGATCAAAACATCACCAGGAGTGACCGGGCGACGAAATCTGGCGTCATATACGCTCATGAGAACTTTGAGCCCCTTGATCCCTTTTTTATGCATCAAAATACCCCCAACTTGCGCCATAGACTCAATGATGAGCACCCCGGGCATGATCGGTTTACCAGGAAAGTGTCCTGTAAAAAACTGCTCATTGATTGTAACGTTTTTTTGACCTACGATCCGGTTGTTTTCTAAATCGATATCAAGTATCCGATCGACTAGCAAAAAAGGATAGGTGTGGGGCAATATGCGAATTATTTCATCAATATCTATTGAATGTGTGCCCATTCCTGAACCGATTGTGGAGTTTGATGTACCCATTCTAAAACTTTTTCTTCTATCATTTGTGCAAGTTTCGTTGTCTGTGAATGACCGGATTTATCGCCGTGATAACTTGCAATCACGTCAAATCCGATGAGGCATAAATCGCCGATCATATCCAGTACTTTATGACGGGCCATCTCGTTGGAAAATCTTAGCCCACCCTCATTGAGAACCCGCCCCTCTTTAACAATGATTCCATTCTCGAGGCTACCCCCTTTAATGAACCCTTTTTCCAAAAGAGGCTGTATCTCCTCGTAACTGCTAAAGGTTCTGCAACTGGAAACTTGTCGAGTGTAGCGATCCTGGTTGAATTTTAGCATAAAGTCCTGTTGCTCGAGGACACCTTTAGCATCATAGTGTAGAAAGTAAGAAAAGGAAAGATCATCAGCGACAGAGGCTTTTACAACGGTTCCATTTGAAACCACCTCTAACGGCTCCAAAAGCTTAAATATTGGCTTTTGGGCAGCTAAAGATACTGTTTTGGCGTCGATAAAAGATTGAACAAATTGCTTGGAACTTCCATCGAAAATAGGGACTTCAGGGCCGTCGATTTCTACAATTAAGTTATCGATGCCCAAGCCATAAACTGCGCTTAAAAGATGCTCCACCAACTGCACACTGATCCCATTTTGACCAATTACTGTACATCGTGGTGTTGACACAACAAATGAAGCTCTAGCTTGAATGCAAGGTTTGTCCAAAAGATCGACGCGGCGAAAAACAATTCCGGTATCAGGAAGGGCCGGCAAAAAGCGGCATCGAACAATTTTTCCGGTGAAAAGAGCAACGCCGGTAAGCTCAAAAACGTTTAGAATTGTTGTTTGTGGTCTTGATCCGACCCTTTTCACAATCGAGCTCTGCTCTCGCAAGATGTCACCTTCTTACAACGATATTCTAAACATAGCCATCTCTCATGGCTTTCTCAAGAATTTACCCTCTAAAGGCTTTTTGATCAATACCTTCTTCTCAACGACAACAACTTCTTAAAGCTAAACTCTTTGAATAGAGTTAAAATTGAAATCAACGAAATCATGAGAGCCAGTCGATCCTTGAAGTACGGATACGCCCCTAAATTCTTTTCTAATGGTATCTCGACTGTGATGATCCCCGTTTGATTTGGCAATAAGTGCCGATGACCGTCAGCCGTGCAAAACCCGGACAATCCTCCGTTTGCACTGCGGATCGATGGTATCCCATTTTCCACACCTCTTAGCCAGCTTTGACGAAAATGGTTTAGCCTAAAAAATGGGTTATCTACCCAAACATCATTATGCATTGATAAAATTAGGTCGGCCCCTTTTTGACCGAACGGATGGCAATCTCCCCCAAAATAATCATCGTAGCAGATATTGAATCCGTAAAGGTACTTCCCTTGCAAAAGGACTTTTCGTTTTCCAGCTTCAAAATGGCCCGTGTCTAGGGCCTGTTGAAAGCCCTCTGGTAAAAAATCCCATTTACTCTCCATGATCGAAAGTAAACGCATTTTGTCATACCGCCCTACCACGTTTCCCTTGTGTATGAGTGTCGCCGAATTGTAACTCGTATTTTCTGGACCGGGATGAATGTGCCCCACAACGATATCGATGTCTTTATTGAATGAGAGCTGAATGAGCTCATTTTCAATTCTTAGACAGCGCAATAAGATCTCCGAATGGATGTTTTGGGGATAATCAAAAAAGTATTTTCCGGGCACAGAAGTTTCAGAGAGCACTAAAAGATCAACCCCATCAACTTGACTTAAAAGTTTAGAAAACTCTTTTCGGTACTCTTTCTCATCTGTTCCCCAAGGCTGCAAATCGGTATGCAGAATTGCCACCTTAATAGTTTTATTCAAGATAGGGAACTGGGGGATAAAGAGACAACAAATGAACAAGATTGTGAACCAATAAGAGGTGCGTTTTTTAGGAAAAATCAGAGGGGGTAAAAATGCCGCTAGAGTAAGAAACGTAGCCCCATGAACACCAAAAAAGGCAAAAACCCGCTCCCCTCTCGGGAAAAAGTCCAATAGATAAGAGATCTGGTAAAAATTATACCCGCAAAAAAATGAGAGCCGGTGCCATTCAAAAAGTGTGATGAAACCTATGAACGCAAAAATGGAGCTCAACTGGATTGTACGGGGCAAAACTTTTCTACTAACCCAAAATTGGGCAGCTATCCATAAAGAGAAGAAAAGAACTAAAAAAAGGCCAAAAATACGCAAAATGTCAGAGCCTGGGGGACTCTTAAGATCGAGCATCCATAAATTCAACGATATCTGGAATCCGATCATGAAAAGGGGGAAATTCAACCCTCTATTTTGCTCAGTAATATATTTGGCCAGCGCAATAAAAAATAGGACTGCTGCGACAGAAGCAAAATAAATAGGCTGGCCTTCACGAACAAGCCAGCCTATACATAATCCAAAAAGGAGATGGTAGAGGGGTTGAGGGATCCTTTTAAAAGCGCTCATCCCTTCTCTAGTCCATCGATCCATTCTTAGATCCTGTCATCCATGTGATGGCATTCTTGTGGACAGTGGTGGCAATTACAACCGGCTCCGGTCGCAAACACAAGAGCTCCACCAAGGAGAATTATATTCTTTAAAAAGTCGGACAGCATCGGAAACATTGTGCTGGAGTCTCCAAACCAAAACGGGTGCATAAAAATGGATACGGGCAATAAAAAGAGCACGAGCAACCATCCGGCCAATCGAGTTTTCATTCCGATCAATAGAAGAACACCCCCAACGAGTTCTAACAAACAAGCGACCACCAGCAGTGGATACGTCAGTTGCCCTACCAAGTTAAAAAACGCGGCGAAAAACCCGGTAGTGATCTCCCCCTTCCACATCGATACGAAATGCTCAAAACTGTCGACAGTGGATTGCCAGTTCATTATTTTTAAAACAAAAAATACTATAAAAGGGATCGCAAAAAGACTGCGTCCAATTTGAAATAAAAATTTACTACCTTTTCCCATACTAGCTCCTGTAGAATTTAAACCTTAGAACCGTGTAAAATACTCCCAAGATTTCAAGGGTTCTAGGCAATTATCATGAATTTATTTTGCTTGTATCATATAGAACAATTTTTTTCACAATATGATACTCAAAGATTTAGACTCGATTTGAGTTTAAAGAAATATTTTAGCTCTCATCGTGCTCTGGGGTCAAAAGATCGAAAAATCATCTCGAAGACGCTGTTTAAATTTATCAGATATCGCTCTTTGATCAAACAAACGGTTGGTATCGACACCATCAACAAAGAAAACTGTCTCGAAATCATCACCTTCGATCCGAAAAAATACATCCAAGACCCCTCAATTGAACCCGATATTTTCTACGGCCTAGACAAAACTTTTTTTGATATTCTTCAAAAATCGCTCAACTCGAAAGACCTCGAAATTTTCTTGTCTTGCCTAAATGAAGAGGCTCCTATTTATGGGCGGACCAACACTTTAAAGTGCAACCGTGATGAATTGATCAAAAAGCTCGAGCATCTATCCCCTTGTGAACCTACCCAAATGTCTCCGATCGGTATCCAGTTCAAAAAAAGGGAGAATTTCTCCGCCTTCACCCCTTTCAAAGAGGGTCTTTTTGAGATCCAAGATGAAGCGAGTCAACTGGTCGGATTGAAACTCGGTGCAAAACCCAAAGAGCGAGTGCTGGATTATTGTGCAGGTAGTGGAGGCAAGGGTCTATTGATAGGTGCCGAGATGAAAAATCAAGGGCAGCTGTTCCTTCACGACGTGAGGAAAGAGCCTCTAGAGGAGGCAAAAAAACGGTTCAAGCGGGCTAATTGTCAAAATTTTCAAATCCTCCCCCCAAAAAATTTGGGGAAAAAGTACCTCGGCTACTTTGATCGAATCTTGTTGGATGTCCCCTGTTCAGGCTCCGGAACACTTAGACGCAATCCTGACATGAAGGCGAAGTTGACACTATCTCACATCGAGGAGCTTTTGACGCTACAGCGGACCATTTTTGAAGATGCTCTCCCCTTTTTAAAACCAAAAGGGCATATTTTATGGGCGACTTGCAGTGTTTTACCCAAAGAAAATGAAGAACAGATCCAATATTTCTGTGATAAATTTTCGATGCGAAGGGTCGACTCCCCTTTAAAAATTATCCCCCAAAAAGATGGCCCTGATGGGTTTTTTGCCCAGATGCTTCAACGAGAGTGATAGGAAAAGTCCTTCCGTTAACAAATCATTTTGGACAGATTGTAGAAAAATTCACTTGTTTGCTAGTATGACCTGGTATGCATACCCATCTTAAGGTTTTTATAACCCTTTTACTGCCTTTTCTATCAATTCAAGGCGTCCCTAAAGAGAATACTTTTCATAAAGCTAAAGTTTCTAAAACGAAAATTGCTGTGAACAATATTCCGTTGGCCAAGATCAATGGAAAGGTTATTTCTCTTGCAGATATTGTTAGGGAACTGGACTTGAGGATGTACCTGCACAATCCGGAAGACTACAAAAATCCTAACCACCGATTTGCTTTTTACAGAGAAACGTGGAAACGTCAGCTCGACGAACTCGTCCATCTGGAGTTGCTCCGTAAAGAGGCCGATGAGCGCAAAGTCAAGATCACCGACGCTGATGTACGACAAGAGCTTGTGAGCCGTTACGGCAACGACATTGTCAAAACATTGCATGAGGTCAATTTCACCTACGATGATGTCAAAAATTCTATAAGAAACGACATCTTAGCACAACAGATGAACTGGTTTGGGTATATCAACAAAGTTTTTTACAAGATTGGGCCGCAAACCTTGAAAAGTGCTTACGATGAGCATGTCGCAGCAAATCCTGGAACCCAAACATGGAAATACCAATTTCTCACAGTCAGGGTCAAGGATAAGGCTAAAGCAGATCAGATCACCTTCAAAATGAAAGCGCTTGATCCTACTAATTTTTCTAACCTCCAATCTTTGAAAGAATCCCTTGTATCCCTCTTTTCTAAAGAAGAGGAATTCAGAATTTCTATTTCTGATGAGCTGAGCGTAGATGACAAATCGATTGCACCTGAGCACAAGAACGTCCTTGCCTCCTTACCGATCGATACGATCACCTCACCCGTCTGTAAGTTGCAGAACAACGAATATGTGATTCGTCTATTCCAACTAAAAGATCACATCAAGTCAGAACCTATGCCCTTTTCCCAGATGTCGGATCGGCTCCGCTCCGAACTGGTTTCTAAGGTGTTGGATAAAGATCGACAAAACTTCTTTCAACGTCTGAAAGAGAAGTATGGCTATAGCGATGATCAGATCTTCATCAAGCTTCCAGAGGGATATGAGCCATTCTCTTTAAAAGAAGAGTAATTTGCCTCTTACCTCTCTAGTTTAAGACCTCAGCATCCCTTTTGGTGTTGGGGTTTTTTCTTTTTAGAATCGCAAAAATTGTTAAAAGAACGAACAGCAACAAAAGCCCCTGTGATCGGTAGGCTATAGCAAAAGATTTAAAAGTGTGTGGCATCGACTCATGGGCATATAGTATCCTTGTATCAACGACTTTTCCCGATGGGCTTATAATATCCACTTTTCCACAGGGTGCACCCTTTTTTACAGGTAAATAGATATCGTATAGTTGGACTACTGGCTCCAAACTAGAGGATATACTCGAAAACGTCTCTATTTTAAGCTCCTCTTTCATCTCCAACTTTAAAGGTCTCGAGGCAAATCTTGGGTTCACAAAAAAACAGGGGTCATGAGCATTATAAAAAACCCTGGTTACCTTTTTTTCATTGAATGCTGCATTAAAAAGATTGATCGCATCAATAAAGCGCTCTTGGGCTGATGGGGCTTGCATCACCGATACAATGATCGTCCTCTCCCCATTTTTTGCAGCAGAAATAAAACAGTATCCTGCATGTTCAGTATAGCCCGTTTTACCTGCAAGGCAATGCTTATACTGGAGTCCACTGTCTCCTCTTAAGAGACGATTGGAATTTCTCAAATCTCTATCGGGGACCTCTAAACTTTCCATCTTGTATAACGTAGTAGTGGCAACCCGCACGAATTCGGGTACCTTGATCCCATGGGCCAAAATTTTCGCTAAATCGATTGCTGTGGTACGGTGTGAGGGATATTCTAGACCACTTGGATTGACAAATGTTGTATCCTTGCAACCAATCGACTCAAGATAACGATTCAGCCCAATCATGAATTGCTCGATCGAATAGCCCCCTAAGTGGTAGGCCAAAACATTTGCAGCATCGTTAGCTGAAACCAAAAAAAGCGCGTGATAAAGATCATCGATCGAATAGTAGCAATTAGAACTCAGTCCAATCGTGTAGGCATCAGGTTCAAGCAAATAGGGTGCCACAGCGTAATTCAAGGCGATTTTCTGATCTTTGGGCAGGCTTTTTAAAACCTCGGGCAGAACCATCAAGAGCTCTTTTTTATCCCTATGAAGGCTTAAGCTATACAGAAAGGTTGCAAGCTTTGTTGTGCTGGCAGGGTGAATTTTTTGATCCGCCTTTTTGGAATAGAGTACCATATCATAGTCCGCATCATAGACCACAGCGACTCCAGACGAGAGCTTGGGAGGTATAATTGCCGAATTTAAGCTTGAGAGGTGAATGGTGACCCAAAACAGAATGTTTTCCTTTAAAAATAAAATTAGTCGTTTTATGGGAAAAGAAGAAATCTGAAAAGGGAAAGGAATGCTCAATCCTTCAAAATTAGAACGTGCATTTGAAGAATTTTTTTCAGATCTGTCATATTTTAACCACGATGGGATCATCAATATTGATCTACCTTTTTTAAGAGATCATAACCTTTTGAATTGCCCCGATCAAGAGCAAGATCAACTTCAACAGCACCCTTTTTATTTTCACGTGATCGAGGAAGAGGAAAAAGTGACCCTGTTCAATCACCAGTTTGCCGTATGGATCGTACCTCAGCATGGAGATACCGAGCGGGAAACCATCACGCTGATTTCCTCGCTGGAGGATGATACACCCCTATTAGATCTTGTATTCCGGACAGCTGGAATCTACAACACACCAAAATATATCTTAAGGGTACTGCGTCACTTCATTAAAGAGATCATGGATAATGAAGAAGCGATCCAAAGAATGATGGATGAGCTTTAGTCACCCAATTACTTTAAGTCTTTTTTGCTGTTAAATTTTTTTTCAATTTCAGACGATTCTGTTCATTACGCCTCTCATATTGCACATCGTCCATTAGATGATTTACAATATAAATACCAAAACCTCCTGGCTCATCTACTGGCTTTTGTCGACGATAATCTAAAGGGTTGAATTCAATGCCATCATCGATGAATTCGACTTTAACTTCATCCCCATCCTTACTCAAAACAATCTCCACTTCTCCCAGCTTTTCAGGATATGCGTATGAGCAGATGTTGATAAAAATCTCCTCCACAACCAACTGAATTTGTGAGGAAGAAACGACAGACTCGACCCAATCTAAAACTTTGGGATACTGTGCAATATCAGCAGGTACTTTAAGCCTTAGTTCGTGCGACATATTCCTCCAATATACAAAGCAAGTTGTTTCGCAAGTTTTTTTTGAACTAAATCTGATGCCACATCAAATGCGCCATCCTCAGAGTCAAACTGCCCTAAAGAGTACTCTACCAAAGGCTGGTTGTTGTACTGTGTGTCTCGCAGTGTATTCGGATTTGTAAAATCGTAATCAGAAGTAGCCAAAAGGTGCATATGCTCGATCATACGATTTAATTGATGTTTGTCAACTATGCTGATTTTGGCACCCAATGTGACCCTCCCCTCATTAGGAAATAAACGATTAATCAACTGGGAGGTGAGTGGTTCCCGATCGTGGAGGTAGCCGATGTTATCCCTTCTGAAAGAATCGACATCAATCTCGATTTGATAGCGCCCTCCAGCCGTGACAAGTTGCATTCCTGTCGCCCGTTTGAGCGCAATCGCTAGCTCTTCTTCTAAAACAGGAGAGGAATAGGGGCCTTTGAAAGTAACCTCTATTTTAGGCTGGTTATCCATTGTGACAAATCGATAATTACAGCCTGAAAGAAATACTATAAGAGAAAGAAAGATCCGATCAATGGACCATTTGATCTGAGTCATCTTTGATGACATCTGGCAACTCTTCCACCAAGTCCACAATAATTTCAAGGTCTTCGATCGGATACTTGTCATGCAAATCTGCATATTTTCCACGAAGGTACTGTATCGTATTAATCGCCTTATGGGCAACTACAGACTTTGGGTAGAGGGTAACGACTTGAGTGTAGTATAACAGGGCCGCATCCGGACGCTTCGTCCTTTTGTAGTAGGCCGCTATTTCATACATCCCTTCTGCTAAAAGCTCCTCAAGGGCTTTAATCTGCCCCTCAGCAATCCTCAAACGGGGATCGGACGGGAAGTTATCCTTGAATCTTTGGAAGTTGAGTCGCTCAAGAGCCAAAAAGCTGTCATCATTGATCTGATTTTTTGTATTGGTGATATAGATATCCCCAATCTTAATA
>CAXNCP010000011.1:0-8820 GCA_964200935.1 Chlamydiia bacterium
GAGAATCAAAAACAGGTAAACCATCTCAATCCAATCGAGACGATTTTTTCGGGTAAGCTCTTTTTTATCTTTAAATGAGACCAGCTCCACCTCGTTGATGATTTTTTCGAATACATCTTTATTGAGATGTAGATCGGTTGGGTAATAAAAACCACAGTCGATCCCGCTCATCAATTGGTCTAAAAAGACCTTCTTAAACTGCTTTTTGTCGTGCAGTTTCAGGTAGTCCTCTGATTGCATGTAAAAAGAGGTCGATACAGGAAGTGTCAATAGTGAGAGAACGGGTTGAAATTCAGCATTGGTCGAAATTTTTTCCAATTCTCTACAACGTGCAAACTCTTCGATCGACGTTCTGTCCTGTAGATTAACCCAGAGGACCTTTTCATCATTTTGGACCATGCTTCGCAGCGCACCCTCATACTCGGGGATCGATTGGGCTTGATCGATCCTCGTTTGCATCGTCGGGCAAGGTAAGAGATAGACTGATGTTGTTTGGTTGGCCATTTTAAAATCGAAGAATCGTGAGCCAAGGTTACGCATCATGTAAGGGTCAAAAACGGTATGCTCTTCAAGCTGTTGGAAAATCTCTATCACTTTAAACAGTGGGCCACTGGGGTGTTTATTGAGCTCTTTTCCTAGTACCTCGTGGATCTGCATGATCTCGTGGTATGTGGCCAAATGGGAGGGATCGAGACTATTTCTCCCCTGATTCTTCAGCTCTTTTCCTATCAATTGGTAAACGTAGGATATTGCACGATCATAATCGAATTTTTGAGAAAAAATCGCAAAACACAAAGCGTGTACCAGTTCTAGAAAATAGGTGGAAAAGCGATCCGTTTCCTCTGGTGGATTATCGATCAAGCGACCATAACCCATATCAAACAAGAGCTCGCGCATGTAATTTTGAAAATCGCTAAAATAGGAGAGACAACTCTTTTTGGCCCCTTCGTCGATTAAATGGATAGGTTCGGCGGCAAATGTTAACGCGATGTATGCCTGATAAAAGAGACGGACAATCCGCTCTTGATCCCTTTTACTGGCAATTTTCAACCATTTTTTGAATAGATCTCTTGTAGACTCTTTGATGGAACGGGCGATTTTTGAGGTCAAACGATCTTTGATCCTTTCCATGCGGACGATAGGATCTTCCTCTTTTTGACTTAAAAGCAGACTTTCGAAATCGGCCACAAGGCGTAAATGCCTTAGAAGACTTTTGTTGTAAAACCTAGTTCCGTCCTCTTTTGTCAAAAAGAAGAGCTCATAATGTTTGTCTTTTGTGACGATCTCTAAGTCCCTTAGACCTTTTCTCTGAATGTCGACCGGATCGAAATCTTCCTCGACCCACTCTTTGTACCAGCTCTCTTCTTTCTCCAGCGACTCTTCAAACCTTTTCTTCAAGGTCTCTTTATAAAACCCAATGAGATCGGTGAACTCTTTTGATGAGGAAAAGCGTTCTCCCTTGATCCCCTGTTGTTGCAAGACTCGATCCAGTTTATCGGCCGCCTCTGAGGCAAGCTGAATGATTGATTGGACCCCTTTGGCCAATTTTTGATCAACTGTCTGCGAACGGCTGACATCCTTTAAGTAGTTATGGATCACCGTGAATTTTTGCTTCAACGCGTCCCCTTTGACCCCCGCCTGTTTGACCGATTCGCTAGAGGACAAATCGATATCCGCCACATCAGCCAAAATGTCTACAGCATCTAGCAAAGCTTCAGTATCTTGTGATTGATTTTCATCCATAATAGGCCTCTGTCTAGCTCAAAAGAGCTATTCTTACCTATCCTTATAACAAAAAAACAGGGGTTCATCAATGAATTTTATAAAAATTTACATAAATACAAGAGGTTTTGAAGGATATATTTCCTTTTTTAAAAGGAGGATCAAGACTATAAAAGGCTAAACCTTTTTCCCCTTTAGCGAGAGGATAAAGGCCGGGATGCTTAAAAAGGCAAATACAAGGGCAACCACAAAGTTCAAAAAGAAAATGTCCTGACTCCCCTTCTCCATAATCAGAAAATAACCGGCCAGAAGACTGCCCATGATCGAGCCGCTGAAGCGTAAAAGGTAATAAATGCCGGTCGCCATTGAACGGTGGCGCTGCTCGAAAAGACCCCAGCTTGATGAGGCGGTGATTGGCAAAACAAACGCTAAAGAAAAGCATAACAGTAAAATAGACTCATCGTTGTAGCCATAGAAACTCAGTAGCCCACCAACGGCCAAGCTTAAATAACCTATACTATAGGGAATTGTAGAACCCACACGGTCAAATAGCCAGCCGGCTATCGGGCTGAAGATGGGGAAAGGTAGCGCTAATACGCTAAAAATTAGGCCAGATTGAACCGGGGTGTAACCATAGTGGATCTGATACTCCGCAGGGAAAAAAATCAGTAAAGAAATGATTGCCTGCCAAAAAAGGGCCATGACGCAATGGCTGATGAAGGGGATCGAAATGAACTGAAAATACTCGTAACGTTCGGCCATTTTTTCTTCCCGTTTTATTCTAGGCATGAACTTTGTGAATAAGAGTGCAAGTACAACTAGAGGGAGCATAGAAAAGAAAATTCCCGCTTGACCCAGTCCGGCCACCACTCCGCCGATGGTAGGGCCTAAGAAAAAGGATAGAGAGACCAGCCCTCCAAAAAGACCGATCACTCTACCACGCACCATGAAAGGGTAAATCTCGGTTACGTAAGCAGATGCTTGTGTCATGCTGAATGCCGATGTGGCTCCGATACAAAATAGGCTAATCAAAAAGAGTATGGGATTAGAAGCAAGACCTGCCATCATGGAAAAAAAGAGATAAAAATAGGTTGAGATGATCAGTATTTGACGCGATCCAAAACGGTCTCCGATGCGCCCCGCCGGTATCAAAAAAATCATAATCCCCAGAGTAAATACAGGAAATAGGATCTGAGATTGAAAAGGGGAAAGATTCAGCTCTTTGGAAAGTACGGGTATGGCCAACACAATGAACGCCTGCACAAGAATACGGGGTATGGTTAAGCAGCAGGTTAAAATAAAAGGGAGGGGAGAAATTTTTTCCATCATCTTGATTTACCCATACAAGAGGCTCTAAATACCTACAACAGAATATCCATCGATACTATTAGCATTCCAGAAAACACCATTCCCCATTTTAAGAGTTTACCAAAAAAATAAGAGCCGTTATCCTTTTCAACTTCATGTTCCGAACGCTTGTACCTTTAGGCATACTCACGATCAGCTTTCTATGGTTCACACGTGCACCACAGGCAGAAAAACAGCCTGGAAACGTCTTGCGCATCAATATGACTCAAGACCCTTCCACACTGGATCCCAGAAAAAGTTCCGATCAATTTTCATCCGCTCTACATTTTCATCTCTACGAGGGGCTTATGCGCATCACAAAAAGCGCAACAGCAGAGTTTGGGATGGCCCAAGATATAGTTATTTCTGAAGATCAAAAAACCTATACCTTTTCTTTAAAAGAGGCCTACTGGTCGAATGGGGATCCTGTCACCGCATTCGATTTTGAATATTCTTGGAAAGAGAGCATACGCCCCACCTTTTTTTGCCCCAATGCGCATATGCTATACATCGTAAAAAACGGGGAAAAAATCAAAATGGGGGAAATGGATGTAGAGGCTTTTGGTGTTGCTGCTATCGATGAAAAAACACTAAAAGTTGAATTGGAGCACTCAGCTCCCTATTTTTTACAAATGCTCAGCTTTCCCGTTTTTTATCCTGTCCCAAAACTCAAAGCGGTCTTGGATCCAAAATGGTCTAAAACACAAGACCCACCGGCTAATGGCCCTTTTACATGCGTATCTTTTAAACCAAATGAAGAGATCATTTTGAAAAAAAATGGGAACTACTGGGCTAAAAGCGAAATCAATCCCGACGAAATTCAGATCCTGCTCATCAGAGATGAATCGACAGCCCTCAACTTGTACGAACAAAAAGAGCTCGATTTGATTGGTGGCCCTTTCACCTCGATACCGGTCGATTCTATACAAAATTTTCGCAAAAACGGGGACTTGCAGCAAAAAGAATTAGCTCTGACCGTTTTCACCACCTTCAACGTCCAGGTGTTCCCCTTCGATAATCCCCATATCCGAAAAGCATTTAGCCTTGCCATCAATCGCGAGTCGATCGTCGAAAACGTCACTTTGAATGGCGAGAAGGCTGCGAGCACTTTTGTGCCCCCTATTTTAAAAGACAGCCACCATGCACTCACCCCCACCTTTGATCCCGATGGAGCAAAGGAAGAATTACGCCTTGGACTAGAAGAATTGAAGATCAGGTCGCTACCTCAACTCACCTACCAATATCCTATTCTAGGTTGCCACGACCGCATAGCACAGGCAATTCAAGAAAATTTTAGAGATATACTAGGGGTGGAGGTCCAGATAGAAGGGGTCGAATTCAAAACTTTCCTCACCCTCCTCAACAATAAGCAATACCAATTTGGCCAATTTTTATGGATTGCGATGTACAACGATCAATACTCGATTTTGGAACGTTTCAAAAACAGAAAAAACTTTCGAAATTACCCGGGTTGGAAAAATTGGGATTTTGTCGATCTTTTGACAAAATCGGAAACTGCGTTTGATCCCCATACACGCAACCGTTACTTAGAAAAAGCGGAAAAAATCCTTTTAGATGAGACTCCCCTTACCCCCATTTTTCACGGGAACTATGTGTACATGGAACAGCCTAGAATTCAAGGATTTTACATATCTCCCATAGGTAGCCCACATTTGCAATGGGTCGAATTCAACGACAAAAAACCCTTAAAATAATCTTTTTGAATTGTTAAAAAATCGTTGACTTTTGCTTTATCCATCTGTTTAAATACAGTAATGTTCAAGTATCTTTGTGTTTCTTTTTTACTGATACTTTCGTGCTGCTCGAAAACCAGCACGGCTCCTCAAAAAAGGCCGCTTCACCTAAATCTCACCCAGGATCCAAGCACATTTGATCCGAGGAAAGCATCCGATTTTTCTTCAGCTACCGTTAATTTTTTTCTATTTGAAGGGCTGACCAGGTCGACCCCGGAAAACATTTACGAGCCGGCTTTAGCCGAAAAAATTGAGGTTCACAATAAGGGGCTAACCTACATTTTTAAACTCAAAAAAGCCTATTGGTCCAACCACCAGCCAATCACCGCTTATGATTTTGAACGATCCTGGAAGGAACTTCTTGATCCAAAATTCCCTTGTCCCAACGCCCATATGTTTTATCCGATCGTCGGTGCTGAAGAAGCAAAAAAAGGGGTAGGATCTATCGATAAGGTGGGGATCAGAGCAATGGACGCCTCTACACTGCGGGTTGACCTACACTCAGTTACCCCCTATTTTTTGGAGCTCACCGCCTTTTGCACATTTTTCCCTTACAACGAGGATCGACTAGGAAAACCGGTCTTCAGTGGCCCTTACCAGCTCAAAGAGTACAGAACTAAAGACCACCTGGATATCGAAAAAAATCCTAGCTATTGGGGAAAGGAGCGAATACGTCTCGACACAATCCGGTTTTATTTGATCGATGAGGGCACTACCGCATTAGAAATGTTTGAGCGAGGCGAGATTGACCTGCTTGGAACACCATTCACCCCCCTTCCCATCGACTCGATCCCCTCTTTAAAAAAACACCACAACCTCAACTCTACCGACGCAATCGGGACCTCATTAGTCTCTTTTAACACCGTTTCCAAAATTTTCAGACACGAAAAGATTCGGCAAGCGATCATTCTTTCGATTGATCGTAGGGAGATCGTAGAAAACCTCACGTTTTTAGGAGAACAAGTTGCAACAAGCCTTTTGCCTCCAAAAATCCGTGGAGGAAATTTTGAAGAATATACTTGGATTACCGATAGGCAAAAAGCGCGTGAACTTTTAGCGGAAGCCCTCGAGGATTTAGATCTCAAAAAACAGGACATTGAACCCCATCTGATCTTGTCGGCGAGCGGGAATTTTACTAAAATCGCCCAAGTAATTCAGGAGCAGATCCGCCAGGCGCTCGATATTCACGTGGTGGTCGAACCCTTGGAGATGAAGATCTACCTAGATCGGCTCTATCAGCATAACTATGATATGGCAGGTTGTTTGATCCTGGCCCAATTCAGCGATCCTTTGTCCTATCTAGAACGATTCAAGTACCGCTCCCACCTTCGAAACTACCCCTATTTTGAAGATGCTGAATACATTCAGCTCATTGACAAATCTTACAAGGCGGCCTCTGGGAACGAAAGGATGCGCCTTCTGAATGAGGCGGAGAGGATCTTGATTGAATCGGGAACACTCTTACCCATATACCATTTCAAAAATGGTTTTGTGGTCTCTAATGAGGTGAAAAATATTAAGGTTTTCCCCCAAGGGACTATCTGTCTAGAGGAGGTAGAGATCGGATGAATATTCTGCCCCTTTTCGACCCCCCCATCGATGATCCCTCCTTTATCCACCACCTCGAATCTGTAAAAGCGACCTTAAAAGAAATTTACCCCACCACCATCCCCGGAGCGATTGAAAGCCGGGTTGCCTGGACAAACCATAAATTGACTTTAGGCATCGTCCTTCTTTGCTCCCAAGAGAATACCTTGGGGGTGGGGCGATATATGAACGATGTTTGTTCAAGATCTTTGGTACCGGGAAAACTGGTAAACCTCTCCTCCTCCTATTCCATGGCCTTTAGAATTGAAGGGATTGAAAACGAGGGTTACTTTATCCATAAAGTCTATGCCCGTTTGGAATCGGCAGAAGACCTTTCGATCGCCTTAAAGACGCTGGACCAGTTGCCCCAAGAAATACGGCTGAATATCGAGACGGTCCGCTATTTACGGGATATCTTTCAAACTACCCCCTTATCTTTAAGGGAAAAAAATGACCTGATCCACCAAACTATGGGGGATAAGATCGAAAAAGGGACTGTTGAGGGGATACACACCCTTTTGGGAACAAGTCGAGAAAGTGAACAGCTGACCGAACTGACCCAATACATCCTCTCTACAAAAAACATCTCGCCCGATGTCTTTTCACGCGAGATCTTCCAGGAATTGCAACAGCTGATCTTTTCGATGAAAGAGGAGTTCACAAAAGAGCGTTCCAACCATTTTATCAGTCGCCTTTTAGCCCATAGCTACTTGATGCGAAAAACATGCATGCAAAAAAGCATACAAGACGGGGCGCAGATGGAGATCAAATTCTTGAGCCCCCACACCAATAAAGGGCAAGGGATCCACTCGCTTGGGATATTGGCTGTCATCCGCTTCAAATCCTCCTCAGAAAACTTGGATTGCCACGGCCTATTTGAAAGTGTCCATACGATACTCCCCGACTCCAAGTTGGTTCCCGGATCCTCATTCACCCATTTCCGTCCCCACGAAGGATTGAAGAGCCTTTACATAGAGATCACAAAGCCCAAAGAATTTGACCGCCCAAGCATCCAAAACCTAAAGAAAAAACTCCCTTTTGAAATTGACGAAAAGATCTTTAGGCCTGTGCTTCCGATCTTCATGCCGCGCAATGAAGAGGAGGTAATGAAACACATGATCCTTTTGAGCAAAGAGCTGAAGTATGTCGATGACATCCCCCAGGTTATGCTCAACTTCTACAAGCAATCGGTGCATACTTTAAGCTTCACAACGATCGTGGTTGCACTCAATAAAGGGCACTCGATTGAAATCCCGATTGATGGCGTTGAGAAACGGATGATGGGCAAATTGCGTTCCAAATATCCTAAAGAGGCGTTTGTTTTTGAGCTAACAATTGACAAAGCTCCATTCATCCGTAAGGATCGCTCCATCGATCTTTTTGATGCTAGAAAGGCCGCTTCGATGCGCCTATTTGAGCTCATTGGCTCCTTTAGGGATTATAATGGCGGACTGATTTTGAAAAAGAGCGAGATCCTCCTGGATTTCAAAAAGCTTGTAAAACCTTACACGATTGGATCGGAGATCCTCTTGGAGCGGTTCTTCCATGCAATCACACCAAGCTACATGCAGGGTGTGCTGCAACCGGCCATTTTAAAGAAGCTCTTTCTCCTTTTGGTCAAAGCGATGGACTCAGACTGTGAAAGGGGCTTTTTTGAGCACCAAGTGTGTGGAGATACGCTCATCATAGGGCTTGCAACTCAAGACCACAACCTAAAAAACAGGTTCAAACAGACTCTAGACCAACTCAAGATCCCCTCGTCGCAACTAGCGATAACCCATTTTGAGCAATATGGGATCAGTGCTCTAGGTTTGATCTTGCGCCACTTTGAGGATGGGATTATCCCACAAATCCGAGATTGCTTTTACAGATTTGTAGAGGACCAACGACACCATCCAACACTTGAAATGGCCTAATGCACATAGCTCCCCTTTTTTTCAGATTTTTTGATGATGAGCTCTACTTTTTCGATGGGGTATCGAAAAAAGTCTATAAAATTGATAAGGGTGAAAAGAGGTGCGTTTCAAATGGGTTGAAGGGTGCAGATCATCCGATTTTCTATCATGGGTGCCCCTATGTTATTCTGCATCACGAGGTGATCGCCCAATCCCCTCTCATCGCCTTGAAAAGGGTCGGCAATAAAGTTTATGGGATGGACCTTCACCGTATATACGAAATAGACGGCACCCAAAATAAGGTCCTTTTTGAAACCGATGAGATCATACTTGATTTCTTAATTGATCCCTCTTGCGACGGGCTTATCGTCAATGCCACAAGAAAGGGGGTTTCACCCTATCAGGCCACCGATCTTTGGTGGGTAGAAAAGCAAAATGCAGTGGCAGTATCTCTAAACAGTGGCGATGCTGTTGTAACACACTTTACTTTCAACGAGGATCTTAAACCCTATTTT
>CAXNCP010000012.1:0-8584 GCA_964200935.1 Chlamydiia bacterium
ATTAAACCTGATAAAGGGATCTTTGATCCGTATAGTATTTTAGGGGTAATGGTCGCCATAACTTCCGCTTTATCCCAGATCTTAAATGGCTACAATCGCGAGCGGCACTCCAATGAGGAGAATCTGACCTATTTTTTTACTTTTACGTCGATTTTAAGTTTTATCCCCCTTGGCTTGTACGCCATCCTGTTTCTACCCGAAACTCTTAGAGAGCAAACAGCTTTGGCCTTGCAGCAGTTTTCGGTTTGGACGCCACTTTTAGCTATTTCGATTACAACCATATTGATTCAAACCTTTAGGGGAATCGCCTTCAAAAGGGTCAAACCACTCTACTTGGGCCCGCTCTTTTATCTTGCGATCCCGTTTTCGGGGCTGATTGAGTATTGGATGTACGGGATTACACCAGATTTTCTATCTGTGATCGGATCGCTTTTGATCATCTTAAGCTCTTTTATTAAAAGAGACTTTAAAGCGTCGATGAGCACGGCCCAAGAGTCGAGCGCGGCAAAATAAAAATAAATTAAAATTCGAAAGTGGCGCTTACGCTACCAACAACCCCTTTTTGCACTGGGGCTCCAATTAAATACCCTTCGGTTTTATAGCCAATGTCTAATCCGGCTTTTAAACGCTCGAAAGGGCCCACGGTTTGTCTGAAGGTAACCATCCCTTGCGCACCCGGTCTAAGTTTGGAAGCAGATGTGAATGTGGTTTGTTCAGCACTCGATAGGGCTAACTTGGGGGCCATCCAAACATCCAGCTGAAGCCCGATGTGTAGATCCGATAGATTCCAAAGGTAGTGGTTTTTGAACCCCGCCCCATAATTCCCTTTTTTATTGTAAGGGGTAAATCTGAAATATGTTTTAAAAGGGGTCGTTTCTAAAGAGTAATATTGTTCTACTATGACTTCGGGTCCAAATGGGGTGAGGTTTGGAGATATACTAGGCAAGAAACGGAAAGTGTTCCAGGTGATTACGGGGGTGGGTAACTCTTTTCCAAAAAGGGCATAAGTCCAAAAGCTCACCACTTGGTTCCAAAAAAATGGATCCAGAAAGATCAAATTGGAAACTGTATCGAGCTGTTTAGCAGTGACCGGATTGTCCGGGTTGAGTACGTTGACACTCTGAATGTACATATTTATGTCGTGCCCCGGAGGAAAAAACTCTCCCTCGTTCTCCACGTAATCTAGAATGTAATTAGCAAGACCCAAGTTAGCAACATTATAAAAGAAGGACCATCTTCCGTCTTGATATCCTTTTTCAAAAAAACGCTCACGCAAATGCATAGCCAAAACCGTTTGCGCCTCAGTTCCGCCAGAAATTACGGTATTGAGAAGAACCTGATTTGAGTCTTCAGGGTAAAGAAATTCTGTATAGACCATTGAGTTATGCGCATCAAAGGAGAATCCGCATAATTCATAACCCCATTTTTTAAAGCTTCTGACCCGGTAGCCATGCCCAAAAACCTCATGCTGAACCAAGTTTTCTGCTATTCCTAGTGGACCCCAAAACAGTACCAAAGTTCCAAAACGGTAGAATCCAGCCCCGATTTGTTGCAATGTGCCATCAGCTTCAGGCTTCAAAGCATCTTCAAAAGTGATGAGCCCTTCGGTGGTGGTCTCAACCAGATTGGCCCCTACGTAAGGGGATAGGTACTGATCAAGACTCAATTCAGAAGAGGCTAAAGATAGGCAAAGACAGGAACTGAGTAGTTTTTTCATGCAAAAACTATATCGTTAGAGCGAATATTTCACAACAAAAATCGTTAAGATATTTTATTAAAAACCCCTCGAGGTTTCAATAAGGATCTGTCCCAATAATTTTTTTGTAATCCTTTTTTTTAGCAAATTAAATGAATTTCAATAAATTTAATTAAACACAAATCTTCTAATTTTCTTTTTAAATTGAACAAATAATCAACAAATAATTTTGACTAATAAGATTGTTCCCCCTACGCTAAATTGCCGTTTGCAAAATAATTTAATGAACGGAGATGGGCTCATGCATGCGATTTTGGATTACCCTAAAAGCTTTATTAAGGATTGCGCTTGTGAGTTGAAAGAACGGGCTAGCGAGCAGTTAGATCGAGCTATAGTTTATATCTTTCAAGGATTTCATAAATCCCGAATTTTAAAAAGAGAGACCCTCGTTTTGGATTCAGCCAGAGTCAAAGCCGAAAAACTTTTACGTCATAAGGGCTGGCCTGACCGTGAACTGCCAAGTTTTCCGGTCTCATCGCTTAAAACGACGGTTGACCGTTTCTTACTTTCGGTAGCACCTATTTTATCCGAAGAGGAGTATGAGGAGCTTTGTAAAACGGCAGAATCATTTGTGGAGAATGAGGGGGTTAAGCTTCAAAGAGACCTATTGCTTTACGGCTTCATGCAAAAAAATTGGGTATCCACCTTTTGGGAGCCAGTTGCCTATTTGATGGAAAGGTCCCCTTTGCCCTTCAGCTCAAATTATTACGGGTTGGGCCCGATCGAAGAGCCATTGCTTCTTGAGGGGTTACCTCAAGGAATTGAGTTGAGACATGTTAGAGCTGCCTTAGCAATCCAAACAGTGTTGGAACTGATCAAAGAATCCCGAGCCCAGGTTTTGGATGATCTATTTGGTGCCAAAAGCGAAATGGTCGCCATGGATCAATATTTCAAATTTTTTGGAACTACCCGTCTTCCGGGAAAATCAAACGATCGAATCTACTCCTCGTTTTCAAACCACTTTTTAATTTTTGTAAATGAACAATATTTTAAAATAGAATTCGATCTCAATGAAGAGATTCCCCTGGCCTGGCTCGTAAACACGATTCATCATTTAGAACTTTTGAAGTTATTTTCTACTCATTGGGTAGAAACTTTAACATCTCTTACAAGGGATCAGTGGTTTGAACTGCGCAGTCATCTGATCAGTATTGGGAATCAAAACACGCTTTGTGAGATAGAATCTGCCCAATTTGCAATCGTTTTAGATCCTTCAAGCCCGACAACTCTAGATGATCTAGCCTTCAAATCTCAATTCACGTCTCAAGGGCGCTGGTATGACTTGGGAGTAGAGCTGTTTTGTTACAGAAACGGTAAAATAGCTGGCAATTTAGAGCACACCCCGAAAGACGCGGTCATCTCGGCAAACTTGATCGAAAGGATCGCAAAAACAGAGGAACATAATAAAATAAAATTTGGTGGATACCTGGGGTATGAGCAACAACAGGGGCAGCTTAAATTTACCCCGTTGAAGTTTAAAATCGATAGCGTGCTCACAGCCCAAATCAAACAGGCAGAACAGGTTTTTCGGACAAATGCGGATAAGTATGATCTCAACGTCAGCGTTTTTGAGTCTTTTGGTAAAAATAGGATCAAAAACCTCCGCCTAAGCCCCGATTCTTTCATCCAAATGGCCTTGCAGCTTGCCTATTATCGCCTACATGAGCAAAGCGTGGCACTAACCTACGAAACGGCCTCTTTAAGGGGATATGCCAACGGGAGGACAGAAACTATCCGCTCACAATCGATCCAATCCAAATCTTTTTGCATTGCTATGCAAGATCAAGAAAGGACTCCTGCTATAAGAAAAGAACTTTTGAATCGTGCGATCTTTGACCACAACCAGACCAAATTGCTTGCAATGTCAGGGCAAGGGATCGACCGGCACCTTTTGGGTTTAAGGGTTTTGGCACATAAAAAAAAGGTCTCCTCCCCATTTCTTGAATCTAAGGCGATGAGGATGGGATTTACTATGGCCACTTCACAGACTCCGATTCCTAGCTGCTTTGGGGGGGGGTTTTTGCCACTTGAAGAAAAAGGCTATGGAATTTCGTATAATGCAGCTTTTGATGATAAGTTAGTATTTATGGTCAGTTCGACTAAATATCACTCTCAAGATCAGGCCCATCGTTTGACTCGGGAAATTTTCCAAGCGTTGCAGGATATGGTGGCCCTTTATTCGTAAGACTTCTTTTTGATCGATAAAACCGGGTAAGGCAAGGGCCCGGTTTTTCCATTTTTTCTAAAAAAACAAAACCTCTTTTTGCTTATAAAAAACAAAGACAATATACGATTTTATCTCGATGATGATGGGATGCTACAGACAATATTAAGATCTTGTAGGGCACGCTAAAGAAGTATGCGTAATTTTTTTCTTGGATTTATTCGTTTTCTTATCGTAGAATGCACCTGAAAACGAATTAATGAGGTGCCGAGTGCGAGTTAAATATCCAAAATTAAGCCAGACGCCAGGGTTTCTACTATGGCAGATCAGCATAGAATGGCAACGTCTTCAAAGAGAAGCTTTAGCCAATTTGGATCTTACACATGTTCAGTTTGTGTTGTTGGCAACAATCCATTCCATCGAGTCCAAAAACGAGATGCTAAGCCAAGTAAAACTCTCTAGTATTGCCAATGTTGATGCGATGATGACTTCCCACGTTTTGAGAAGCTTAGAGAAACGCAACCTGGTCAAAAGGGAAAAAAACCCAAGCGACACAAGAGCGATGATCCTCTCTACAACTCAAGAGGGTCGTGACCTTTTGACAAAAGCGCTTAAAGTTGTGGAAGAAGTAGATTCTAAGTATCTTGGCCGTGCAGGTGAGGATACGCAAGATTTAGTCAATAAACTTAAGAAATTGACACAAGCTTCTATTTAACTCCTTGATTCATAGTTTTCCAAAAAGGGCAAGCACCAGTTGTTTGCCCTTTTTTTTTATATTCGATTTCTTTTAAAGAAACCTTATGAGTTTGAATGATAAGGAAAATGGGGATCGGCTCTTTATGGGATTGACCCTACCGTTCCATGCTCTCAACTTGTGTCAGTTTTTGATTACATTGAATGATGCCATCGCCCGAATGCTGGTGATTTTCTTTTTAAATGATCTTCTTGGGATTGAAGAGGTGAACCGAACCCTTTTTTTGACCTCTTTGGCAATAGTGGTCCCTTTTTTAGTTTTTAGCATGCTAGGGGGGCAACTGGCCGATCGATATCCTAAAGGGATCATGATCCGCTGGCTACAGCTTGTCTCTATTTTAGGTACTTTTTTGATCCTAGGCTCGATGCACTACAATAACGGGGTGATCGTCTACGTAGGCCTTTTTCTGATGGCCCTTCAGGCCTCACTATTTTCTCCGGCGCGGCTTGCAATCATTCCAGAGATCGTAGAGACCAATAAGATCCCCTTTGCCAATAGCATATTGACCGGTTCCAACTACATCGCTCTATTGATCGGTGCGTTCGTAGCCTCTTTTTTAACGATCTTGAGCAATAGAAACTTTGATTTCTTAGGCTCGGTGCTGGTCTTTTTTGGGCTACTGGCGGGACTCGCTTCATTGTTTGTCCGCTCATCTCACTCTTTCCCTGGTAAACCGGTAGAATGGAATTTTGTAAAAGAGACCTACAAATACCTCAAGTTGACCTATCCGATACCCCATCTTTTTCATGTGATCGTGTATGGTTCTTATTTTCTTTTGGCCTGCCTTTTTACCCAGCTCAATTTGATCCCGTTAGGCTACCAAGAGCTCAATATAACCGATGCAGAGACCGGATACATCCTCCTTTACACCTCTTTAGGGCTTGGGATCGGATCGGTCCTCTATGGTCTGGTTTCAAAGAAAAATATTGAGGTGAGTTACGCTTTAATCGGGGGACTCGGAACAGCTTTATCCTATTTTGGAATTGTCTTTTGCCCCCATAACTTTACTGCCGTTTCGATCATGGGTTTTTTGATCGGTTTATCGGGAGGATTTTTCATCGTCCCTTTAAACGGTTTCATCCAAACCAAAAGCCCAGAGCCTATAAGAGCGTCTGTCTTGGCAGCCTCCAATACATTGGGGTTTGTTTTTTTATTGATCGGTGCAGCTTTTTTGGAATTGACGGGCGGTGTCTTAAACTGGACTGCCCACCAAAATTTTATTGTCCTAGCCCTGTTTACCCTATTCATGTGGTTTCTATTTGCCTATGAATTTCGGTATGCCCTTTTTCGCCCCATTTTTGTCCTCTATATGAATCTGTTTTACAAAGTAGAAGGGGAGATACCAGCCAAGAAGATCTACGCACTGAGTGTTTATACCCCTCTATCCCTCATGGGGTTGATGATTTTATTCGAGCCTATGCGAATATTGAAAGATACCGATAACCCAAGTCCGGGAGTCATGCGTTGGCTATGGATGTTTTGTTCCGTGATCGAGATAGATCTAAAAAAAGAGAAGGATCGATTCATCAAAATCGCAAAACAGATGGAGGAAGAGGGGGGTGTCATAATCTTATCTACTGGCCCAATCGATAATATTGATGAGATAGTATGGGAAAAGAAAGGGAACACCCTGAACTTTTCGCTGGTCAAGAGCTAGAGCGCCTCTTTAAAAAAAGAACGAGCACCTTTTTTGATGACTTGATCGACAAATGTCTTATGATCTTTTTCTTCCAGGACGACCGTAGTGATTTTAGCTAAAACGCCCGCTTGCATATCGGGCCAGTCGTTACCGATGAAAATTGCCTCATTTTGTTTGAGCTTGAATGTGTCTAGTAAAAACAACAGCATTTCGGGGTGGGGCTTCCCATTTTGCACCATGTCCCGGTGGACAACCGCGTGAAATAGATCCTCTATACGATGGTGTTTTAGAATATGCTTTGTCGATTCGGCCCTGTTTGTCGCAATGGCAACTTTAAATTTTTTTCGAAGGTGGGTCACTAGACGAATCATCTCCTGATAAGGGTGTAATAGAGAAAGATATTCGTGGCTTTTATAGAGCTCCAGAGCGAGGTAAGAGGCCTTGGGGACCAGTTTTGGGTGCTTTTGGAGTAGAAGCTCTAATACTTTTACGGTGCCTACCGAAAGGTTGCGGTCGATCACCTCTTGGTCGATCGGCTGGTTTAACTCCCCCATTACGACTTCAATCACTTTTTGATTTGCCGACTTGGTGTCGATCAACGTCCCGTCCAGATCGATGATCCAAAGTTTCGGATCGATGAAGGGGACATAAGTTGTCACCTCCATTATGCTTCCTTAATTGAGCTGAGCACAACAAAGACTAAAATAGACAAAAAAGTGATAAAAGAGGCGACCGGCAAAGTGAAAAACACCGAAAACCCCTCATACGACTGTGGTAATTGTCCCAAAAGCGAGGGGATTGTCTCAAATGGGGTATCTTGGAGAATGGCATGATCATAAGAGATGGTCATCCCCATAGTTGCGCTAATAGTCGCTAATATTTTAAAAAAATTATGCTTTCCCCAAACAGGAAATAGTAAAACGACCACGGAGACCATGAGGTATCTTTGGTAAAGGCAAAGGGGGCATGGATCGTAATTTAAAACGAGCTCTGCAAAAAAGCTGGCTAGCACAGCAATTAAACTAAAGGTCCATGCTGCTAAAGAGAAAAAACCTGTAAACATACCTAAAGCTCCTTAAAAATTTCGCGGGATAAACTGAGCCCAAGGCTAGTTTCTAGAACTTCTTGGGTCTTATTTTGGCCGTTGATAAAAATGGTGATGGGCAAGCCCTCTTTTTTTTCCTCGTAGTAGCAGACAAAACCCTTCTGGATAAATTCCTCGTAAATCTCTTCAAGCTCATTTAAAAATCGTTGTCCATAGTTTGTGTTGGGATCAAGCGATACGATTAAAGATACTCTAGAATTTTGATCTCCGATTTGGGTCATTTGGGTTGTGTCCAAAAAAGTTGGATTTGGCTCGTAGTCGTTTGCTAAGGCCAAAAGGACGACAAAAGTTAATTGGGCGAGTGGAAAAAGCATTTGTTTCATTAATCGTTTCTTTTGTTTAATTATACAATTTCTGTAAACAGAAATATTAAGATTTTATTAGAAAACTAAATAAACTTTTGCCGGCTTAATTAAATGAAAAATTATCTAAAACTACTTTTATTGATTCCAATTACAATTTTTGGAACTATTTATGAGATAAAAAAAATAGAAGAGGTTAAGATCCCCGAACAATCAAATGTTCTTGTGATTTTCGATATTGACAATACCCTGATCCATTTGAAACAGGAGTTAGGGAGTGACCAGTGGTTTTACCACCGTTGGAAACAACTAGAAAAAACGGGGCTTACAACTGAGGAGGCGCTTTGTCGTGTAGCTTTTGAGTTCAATGGGATCCAATCCCTATCCCAATGCCAATTGGTAGAACAAACCACCCCCAATTTTTTCGCCAAGTTGCGCTCAGAAAAAATCCCTTTTATGGGGCTAACGATCCGCAGTTTTGAATTGTCGAAAAGGACGATCCAACAGCTAAAAAGCTGCAATCTCAAATTTGATCAAAAGGTGTTTGACCCTTCGCCCCAGTTCCTCGACAAAAACACCTTTTTATTTTCCTATGACGGGATTGTTTTTACAAACGGGGGATCGAAGGGGCACGCTATCGGAAAGTGGTTGGATCACTTCCTCTATCAAGTCGATCATGTTGTGGTGATTGATGACAAACTGCAACACCTTGAAGCTATCGAAAAAGAGCTTGAGAGGCGCGGTATCGAAATGACCGGCTACCGGTACGGCTATTTGGACGATCACGTGGCCAATTTTTGCCCAAATCGGGCGCGTGTTCAATTTGAACTTGTAGAGCCTCTGATTGAAGGAAAGCTTTAGTAG
>CAXNCP010000013.1:0-8584 GCA_964200935.1 Chlamydiia bacterium
TTTTTCTAGCGCGATAAAGTAGGCGTAAAGCTGTAAAGCAACTGCATACAAGACGGGCTTGAAGGGATCTATTACCTCTTGATCGATCAAAAAGGAGTATTCCGGATGGATCTCCTCTAAAAGTTGGTCTTTACTGTGTAGGGCAAAAACATGCCCCTTTCTTGCCTGAACCTCCTGAATATTTGAGCAAGTTTTTGTGAAGGTAGGTTGGTGGCCTAAAAGCGCAATAGTGAGCGTTTTGTCATCGATCAGCGCCAAAGGGCCATGCTTCAATTCACCCGCGGGATAGCAGAGGGTAAACAAGTAGCTGATCTCTTTGAGCTTTAAAGAGGATTCTAGCGCTGCGAAGTACATGTACTGACGACCTATGAAGAGTACTTTTTCAAAATGGACCGTTTTTTTTGCGATCTCTTGAATCTTCTCTTTTTTTTGCAATAAGAGCTCTACTTGTGCCGGAAGCATCCGCAAGGCCTGGAGCCAGTTGATATTTTTGGTAAGAGGTTTGTCTCTGGTTTGTCCAATGTACAACGACAATAGGTATAAAAGTGTGAGCTGGCTCGTAAACGCTTTTGTAGAGCAGACGCTTATCTCTGGGCCTGCTTGTGTCATCAGATGGTAATCCGATTCACGTATGATGGAGGAATTTGCGACATTCGTAATTGATAAGATCTTAGCTTTTTGGCTTTTTGCTTCCCGGATCGCCCCAATCGTATCGGCCGTTTCTCCCGATTGAGAGATAGCAATCACGAGGGTATTTGGCCCTATGAGGGAGTCTTTATACCGAAATTCGGATGCGATTTCAGCATGCGCCTCAATTTTGATCACCTCTTCGATGAAATGGGCCATGATGCAGCCGGCATGATAAGATGTACCGCATCCGAGAAAAATCACCTTAGTGATCTGGTTAGCGCATTCGTCGAAGGATTTTGGCAAGTTTAAAAGGATCCGATTGAGCTCAAAATCATAGCGCCCTTCTAATGTACGGCGAATAGCACTAGGTTGCTCATGGATCTCTTTGAGCATATAGTGGGCATATTCCCCTTTATTGTGGGGTGTGTTTTGGATTTTGATGGTCTCAAAAGTAGGTACGAGGCGTAATCGATCTCTATTGAATAATTGAACGGTATTCTGCTCAATAAGGGCAATTTGGTTGTCTTCGAGGTAAAATATTTGAAATTCCCCCTCATAGAGAGCGTTGAGGTCGGATGCCACAACGATTTGTCCTGTTTTAGGCTCTAAAGCTAAAATGAGAGGTTTATCCCTTGCGGTCACAAGGAGCGTGTCGGGGTGATTTTTATGGATACAGGCGATCGCAAAAGCCCCCTCAAGCCGATCGAGCATTAGAGAAGTTGTAGTGATTAGATCGTTTGTATAAAGCTTTGTAAAAAGATGAGCAATCACCTCGGTATCAGTTTGAGAGGAGAATTTTACCCCTTCAGCTTCAAGAGATTCTTTGATTGAGAAAAAGTTTTCGATGATTCCGTTATGGACAAGGGCTAAATTCCCATTCTGATCCATGTGAGGATGTGCATTGATTTCAACAACACCACCGTGAGTCGCCCATCGTGTATGGGCAATTGAAATCGTCTTTTTATCTTTTAGGTGATCGACTTTTTTTTCGAGCGCTTCGACTTTGCCTATGCTACGGACGACCCGAATTTTCCCCTCATCAAAAAAAGCGATTCCGGACGAGTCATACCCACGATACTCGAGCTTTTTGAGCCCTTCAATGCACTGATTTACACTCGATTTTGCGATCGTTCCACAAATGCCGAAAATGCCACACATAGGGAATGTTCTACAACACTAACTCCCTAAAAGTAAAGTGAATAATCGAGATTTATCCCTTAGAGATTTTTAAGAAAAAACTTCTAAAGGGTCTTGATACATTTCAGGCACATAAAAAGGGGGAATTCCTTTCTAGAGCGGTTTTCCATGGAGGATTTCGATCCGGTGCTGGTTTTGTTCGATACGAGCTCTTCGATCTTTGCAATATGAAAACCGTTTTGTAATAGCCACTTTGTTAAAAGGGTGAGTGAGAAATGGTGGTGAAATACCTTTTTTGTCTCTTTTTTGGAGGGGCTGAGCTCGATTGGGATCAAATTTTCGCTCATGTAAGATTCGATCTTGCGAAACTGCGTTTTTTTCCCTTCGTCGATGCCCCAACCCGATTGTCTCGGAATCCTGTAGCAGGGGTGATTGAGTACGATCCAGAGCTCTTTATCTTTTTTGAGCAGGCTTGAGGCATTTGAGATCGCTTTATCGGGAAACTCCATGTCTTGCAAAGAGAGCAAAAAGAGGGCGATATCAAAGTCATTTGCCGGGTTTTTAAACGGCTCGTGCAAATCCTGAACAAAGCAATCTTTGATCCCTTTAGCTTTAGCCGCCTGGATCAAAGACTTGGAGGCATCAAATCCGGTGTAGGTCCAGTCTTTTGGTAATTGGGTTGAAAAAAAAGCCTGGCCGCAGCCTAAGTCTGCAAGGCGCCCTTTTTTTTCTGTAAACCAGGTTTTTAAAAAGGGGACGATCACCTCTTGATGGTAATAATGGCCTGCGTCACCAACCAACTGGTCATACCACTTGGCCCCTTGTTCCCATCCGATGCTTTTTTTTGACATATTGAATCTAGAAAAACCGTTTTTTTGAGACACAGTATAAAGAAAAGCCCTTTTTTTCTTGTAAGGGAAAAGAGGGTTAGTGGCTTTTTAAAACAATTCTGGCGTCTAAGATGACAATTTCATTTTTATTGGCGATGATCGGGTTGATATCCAACTCCTCAATTTCTGGGGTAGAGGCGATAAATGTGGAAAAAAGGCTAAAAAACTTGGCCAAAGCTTTTTTGTCGATTGGCCCCAGGTTCCGATAGCCTGTTAAGGCATGATCGATTTTTGTTTTCTCAAAAAGCTCGAGCGCCTCCTCCACAGATAAGGGGGGGACGGCGAATGCCACATCTTTGTACAACTCTACTGCGATCCCACCTGATCCGAAGGAAATCAAGGGGCCGGAGGTTGGATCCAGGATCATCCCAAATAAAAGTTCGATAGAGCCCTTCAAGTTTCCCATCTTTTGGACGGTGACACCCTCGAATCCTTGACGAATGTTCGACTCCATTTCCCGATAGGCCTTTGCCACCTCTTCTATTGACTTGAGATTGAGTTTAACGCCTCCCACGTCCGATTTGTGGGTAATCGTTGTAGAATTCAGTTTTACCACGCAGGGAAAACCGATTTGTTGTGCGGCTAAAATCGCCTCCTCTTCAGACATTGCAAGCAACGTTTTGACTACAGGAAGACCCCACTTTTCCAAAAGATTTTTAGACTCGTATTCGGTCAATAAAGTTCGACCATGGGTTTGGGGCAGTGAAATCTTTTTAGGGAGCGGTTGATCAAGAAGAGAAGGAGTTTGTAGCGCTTTGTCGATCTTTTTTTTCAGACCAATCACTCGAGTCAGAACTTTTGCGGCCCGATCGGGTGTGGGATAGTGGGGGATATGCTGCTTTTTTAAATGTTTGACCCCATCCAAAGTCTGTTTTTTTCCAACAAAACTTGCGCAAACAGGAATTTTTCCCTTGATGAGGGATGTAAATTCTGCAATTTTCACAAAATCGGTCATCGACTGGGGTGAGCCGATCACAATCAGTGCGTCTATAGTATTGGTATCCTTGAGTTGGTCCCATGCTTTGATATAATCGAGATCGGTTGCATCCCCTAAAACATCGATGGGGGCAAGGGCTTTGGCGCCATTGACCTCGATGGCATCGGTGGTTAAAACACCCATACCACCCGCATTCGTGATGATCCCAATTCGATCACCCACAGGAACCTCTTCAAGAGCGTAGTAGGTGAAAAGATCAAAAAATTCCTCCATTGTCTCGGCTCTGAGGACGTGCCCTTTATCAAAAATCGCTTCAACTGCTGTATCAGAGCCGACTAAAGAGCCAGTGTGGGAGGCTGCAGCTTTCCTAGCCGCCTCACTGCGGCCCGGTTTAATGGCAATGATCGGCTTTTTAAAAGATGCTTTTTGGCAAATGCGGATGAAACCGTTCGCATCTCCGATCGTCTCCATATAAAGAAAGATCGTGTGGGTTTTAGGATCATGAGCTAAATATTCAATGCAATCTTTGAACTCGATATCTGACATCGACCCTACTGAGATGAAGGCGCTGAATCCGACACCAATATCGTTGGCGTAATCGAGCATAGAGGTGCACATAGCACCCGATTGGCTGATGAAGCCAATTCCACCTGCTAGAGCCATTGTTTTGGCAAATGTGGCATTTAAATTGGAGTAGGGGGACATCACACCGAGACAATTGGGACCAATGATCCGAATATGATGCTCTTTGGCGATTTTAAGGATCCGATTTTCCAGCTCTATCCCCTCATCACCCGCCTCTTTGAAGCCGGCAGATATGATGATCGCACTCTGAATTTTCTTTTTGCCAAGATCTATGAGAGTCTGAGGAACATATTCTGCTTTGATTGCGATTACCGCTAAGTCTACTGGCTGATCTATCTCTTCAATCGAGTTGAGACAAGGATGGCCAAGCACCTCTTTTCTTTTTGGATTGATGAAAAAAAGTCGCCCTTCAAAAGAAAGAAGGTTTTCCACTATAGCGCGTCCTACACTACCTTCTTTATCGGTGGCTCCAACAAAAACGACTCCATTCGGATGTAAAAAGGGGGCAAGGGATTGCATACCCTTTCTATACCAAAAAGAACAATAATTTATAAATTATTTTATACTAAGCTCGTTTTGAGTTACTTAAATTGGAACGCCCTATCTTAAAAGAGCTTTCCAGCACCCTCAATGTCGAGATTGCCAAAGCTCTAGATGGGGGTAATGCTTTTTCGATCAGGTCTTCAGCTAGACGAGAGATCTTCAGATTTTGATTGGTAGGGAGAATATTGTAGCAGCGAAAATCAAGGTAGTGCTTGTGGCTCAAGAATTCTGGTGGAAGAGGCTTCCCTTTCAGTCGATTGTATTCTCTTCCATGAAAAAGGCGAAAAAGGGCGATTTTAAAGAAGGTATCTATGGAGTATTCAGCTCCCGCTTGTTCGATCAATTCGAGTTTTTTTCCGAAGGTATTGCAAAAGATCGCGTCAACAAGCTCGCGATTTTTGAGCATTTGGAAGTGTTGCTCCGAAAGCCCAAAAAGGGCTTGTGGATCCCTTTTGACTAACGCAGCTTTTAGTTCAGAGGTGCAGCTATCACTGAAATGGACAATCATCGGTTTCATCCGATAGTGGAGGAAAACTTCATGAATAAAAGCCTCAGGTTCTCGTCGGGGAGATTCATACTGACGCAGTAGAGGATCTATAAAATTGGGTGGGGAGCAAGAGAGGGTGCTTGCATCACTACACTCGTCAGAATCTGGAGAAGCCCCCTCGTATCTCAAAGATATACCGGAAACAGACATAGGCCTTATAAATAAAAAATTAAAAATAGATTAAACAACTTTTAATTTTTTTTCAAGGCTCCAGCAGTAAGAACATAATTCATCGCCTGTTCAATCGTCAAATTGACCGGTTGGATTTTATTTTTGGGCAAGATGAGCGTGTAGCCCCCAATTTGGTAACTCATCGGGAAATACACAACGACCTCATCCTCTTTTCCTATGGGTGGTTTGGGGTTTTTGTCGGTTAAAAACCCGATCAGCCGAAACTCACCGAGGGTCACCTCGACAACAAGGCTCATGTTATCCTCTTTTTTTCCAAAAAAGCTAAGTAAATCTTTTACGGAACTGTAGAGTGTTTTAATCAGTGGGATTTTAGAAATCAGTTTTTCAAAATATTCATAGATCATCCTGGACAGCCAATAATTGACTAAAAGCCCCACGATAAAAATGGAGATCACAATCAAAATCACCCCCATTCCTGGGAAATATAAATCGGGCCCAAGAATAAACTGAAGCGGTTTTTTCAATAATCCTTCTGCAAATTCCAAGAGCCAAAGGATCAGCGCTAATGTCAGCGCAATTGGAGCTATGGTAAAAAGCCCCTGCATAAATATTCTGCCCATATTATGATGTTACTCAAAAGAGGTTTTTTTTTGTACTTAGGAGGTTCATTTTGAAAAACTATTTTGCTAATTCTTTAACCTACATAACCATTGGTCTGATGGGAGTCTTTATGTCATTATCTGCTAAACCGATCATCGTCTTGGAAACAAACCAAGGGAGTATTGAGCTGGAACTAAAACCGGAATTCGCCCCAAAAGCTTGTGAAAATTTTGAAAAGCTTGTCCGAAAAGGTTACTACAATGGGGTCATTTTTCACCGAGTCATTCCCAATTTTATGATTCAGTCGGGAGATCCGACCGGAACAGGAAGGGGAGGAGAGTCTGCTTTTGGTAAAGCATTCCCTGATGAGTGCACATCAAAGATTCTTTTCAATAAAAAGGGTCTGCTTGCGATGGCCAACGCCGGTCCAAATACTAATGGGAGCCAGTTTTTTATCACAACCGTCCCTACAAGTTGGTTGAATGGTAAACACACAATCTTTGGAGAGGTGATTTCCGGTTATGAGGCGGTCACAAAAATTGAAACTATCCGTACCCGTAACGATAAGCCGATCGAAGATCAAAAAATTATCCGCGCTTACGTAAAAGAGTAATCGATTTTTTCATATCAAAGAACACGGGGTCATCCTATCCCGTGTTTTTTAAAAGTGGTTGATGAGATCCTATGGGGTTTGTTATACCTTCTTTTTAAAACGAGAGGATGCCAATATGAAATACGTCTATATAGGGATATTGCTCTTATTTATGGGGCTTGGGCTAACCTATCTTTATTACAGCGACGAGGCCTGTCTTATCGAAAGTTGCGCGCTATGTAGAATGACAGATCGTCAAACAGGGAGAATCGTGAATATCGTTTCCCCTAAAATCCCTTTTTCAGAGGGGCACTTCATCGTGTATACGCACCGCCACTTGGAAACTTTGGATCAGTACAGCGGCCAGGAAAAAGAGGGCTTTTTGAAAGTCTTGGCCGGTTTGGATCGATTTTATCTGGAGCAATATGGGCTTGTAGGGCACATGTACTACCCAAATCTATCATCGACTAAACATCTTTATCTAGATGTTGTCCCCAAGCGGGGGTTTTATGGCAATATATCGTTTCAGTTCCAACGCTTCGTGCGCCTTTTCAGCGTAAACGGCAATCACTATCTACTGGATTTAAAACCGGTAGACGGACACTTATCCAAACTCTTTAAAGATCTAGATTTGGCCGAATGAGCTAATACTTTGGCCTTATGATCAGATAAAAAAAGACCCTTTAAGATTCTGCTAGGCAAAAGTGGGGGCATCTATTTTTTAGTGAGGGTCTAGATTTTTAATGATTGGATGACTAAAGATCTAATGACCCTATGTCGGTATAAAAGTCGCAGTTTGTGACTAGGGAGGCGGGGTAGTGTTCTGATTTTTCCGATAGAACCTTCTTGAATGCCTCTTTTTTATCTTCCCCTAAAACGAGAAATAGTTTGAATCGGCAAATTTTTAGGGCTTCAAATGTGAATGTCATTCTTGGATGATTTAGCCCAACAGCCGGCACGACCAATCTGTCTTGCACCTTCAGAGCTTCGGACCCGGGGAAAATGGAAAGGGTGTGGCCGTCGGCCCCCATCCCTAAAAGACAAACGTCGATTGAGGGGCGGATCAGGCGCTCATAGGCGAAGGCCTGGTTATCCGGATCTTGCTCGGCAACCATCCGATGGATGTTTTCTTTTTTCAAGGGGAGATGTTGAAGCGCTTCCATCGCATTTTTGTAATTGCTGTCAGGATGATCGATCGGGACTTGACGCTCATCGCTAAAAAAGATCACAACTTTGTCCCAATCTAGATCCTGGGGTTTGAAGGAGCGGTAAAGAGCCATCGGGGTTTTACCACCGGATAGGGCGATTCTAAAAAACCCTTTTGAGCTGATTTCCTTTCTCGCTATCGAAAGGATGCGCTCTTTGATCCCAAAAAGAACCTCATCAGCCGAATTGAATTTTACAAGCCGTTTGAATGGAACTTCACAAATATGTTTGAAAGAATCGATCTGCAATTTGTTTGTCTGGTCATACTGGAGCTGACGCATAAGGCTAAGACCAATTTGCAGATCGTCTGTGTTCACAATAGCGGGAACAGAACAGCTATTTTGACTTTTGATCGAGGTGAGGATCTTATCTGGATTTTGCCGATCCCGATTCAATTCAAATGCATGGTTTGGTCCGATGAGTTCTAAAGACAAAATTTTCCCTTCGCCAAGCTCTTTTAAGGGCTCGCCCTGTTGAATGACCACTTTAGCATGGTCATAAATGACAGTGCATAAATGGGAATTTTGTATTTTGAATAAAGAATGCATCTGTCCCCAAGTTGCAAGCCATTCAGCCGTATAAAGGGATTGCATGGGTACTGCACTACAAATGTTGAAACAGGGGTTGTAGGTGATTTTCAATGTATGAAATTGATTGATGATAGGGGCTAGTTGCGGTGCCGTGAGTTCTTTAATCAAAACTTCTCGAATAGAATAGCCACGCGTGTACGTGAGATCTCCGATAGAGGTTCTTGAAGGGCATTTCTCCATATACTCTAAAACAGT
>CAXNCP010000014.1:0-8558 GCA_964200935.1 Chlamydiia bacterium
AAAGGTAAGGACCTATATATGGAGCTGTTGACGATCTCCGAAAAACTCAAGATTTGAGTTATTAGCAATACCCCGTATAATCGGAACCAAGTGAAGTGCAAAAAGCGAGATTTCCAATATTTTTCTTCTGGATGGTAAAGAGTGTCGATAATTTTCATGATCTAGCCTTCGTAAGGAAGGATATTTTATTAGAACGAAAGTTTTTTTGCAAACCGGAATCGGGAAAGAAAAAATTTAATTGAATTGGTATTTTATTATTTTACGTTAAAATCGGTTTTTTTGCGAGATTAGCAGGCGATCACAAATTTTTTTTGACAGATCTTTTTGAGGTCCTGACAAAATTCTACAAGTGTTGACTCCTCGTGATCTCGACGCACTAGTAGAGTAAATCCCCCCTCATAAAGTGCAACATGCCATCCAAATTCTTTCAACTCGTTTTGGTAAGATAGCTTCTTAGATGTGGATATATGCAACGCATATTTTTGTAGGGTGATGTCAAATCCGAGTTTTCTTAATTCGTCAAAAAGGAATAGAGCCTTTTCTAAAAGCTCTTTTTTTTCCCGTTTCATTGTGGGTACAAGGTCTAGCGCCGTATGCATCCCGGCCAACTGAAAGGGGGGGAGAAGATATTGGGGAGAGTGGTTTTGCAAAAGAGAATAGAGGGGCTCTTCCACAAGATAAAAGCTACCGAACGGGGAAAAATTGGTCGCTACTAAAGGTGGCGATTGGGCCAAGTTTTGTAATGAAGCGCTCTTTAAATGGCTCATTGGGGAAAATAGGTCAAGCGCACCTTTGCAAAAATGTGGCTCAAATCCTAAAGGGATGAGCCCCATGGGGTCTTTTTCAAAAAGTTGGATTAACGATTCGGCCTGAGGGGCAAAAAGCCATTTTTTAAGAATTTCGCTAATATCATCTATTTTTAGCGGGCTAAAAAGAGCTTTGATCGAAAAGCGCTCAGCTAAAGCGTTCTGCAATTCGATGTGCTCGACTTGGAAGCGCGAATGGATTGAGCCAACCCCCATCCTCTCGACCCATTTCAACTGTTCTTTTTGGATATAGGGGTGGTGCTGCAGATTCAATGGATCCAAGATGGAAAAATCTTTCTGGGAAAAAGCTCCCTCCAACGACTTTAAGAAATTGTACCGTTTTTGATCCTCTTGTTTTTTTAACTTAAGGCGGATTTGGCTATAGACTGATTCGAGGGTCAAAGTCATTTTAAAAGGGATATCTCATCTGAGTGTACGTAAACTAGAGTATAAAAACTTTTCCTGGCGTCACATCTCCAAAAACAAGCCCTTGCTTTTTTAACTCATGGTTATGAGGGTCTTTGGGCTGATCCACATACACCATATTCTCACGCCCAAATGTTACCAACAGGTAAAGCTGATGAGAGAAATCGGGGAGGGGATCTAAAGAGAAAGGGAATTTGGAGTTGAAAAAGGTGATGCTTTTAGGGTGCATCGGCAGTGGGTGCAAAATCCCTTTTGCATGTTCGATGTCCACAAGGGGGTCTTGGGAAATCACCCGCTCAGAAACGAGGTGGATCATGCAGCCAATTTGAAGCCCTTGTAAACAGCTCACGTCATCTAGGCTTGTGTAGTGGTAAAACAGGGGGGGTAGCGTTTCATCGCTTTCACTTTGCGTTTTGTCAAAGGTGCGAAAAACCTGGGTAAAGCCAAGCTTGATTTTACTGAGTCCTGTAAGCTGAGTTACAATCTCAATCATTTTTTTTTGAGTGATGAATTTTTGTAAAACAGCACTCTCTCCATGAAGATTCCAGCCTTCTTGAAAGGTGGTTTTCAATGAGACTTCGCTCAATGCAAAGTTGTGAGATTTCAATTTTTGTTTTAACAAAATGTCGCATTCGCGACTAATTTCGTAGAGTTCTTCTTCACTTAAAAGATTTTCTAACTCGATGAAACCCTTGTCCTTATAAAAAGAGACTAATTTAGGGGGAAGATCGTAACGCATATCACCGAGTGGTCTATTTTGAACATGACAAAAAAGAGTATCTGATCCAACATAAATTCACAAGATGCTTCCTTACGAAACGATTGAACAGATCCTCCAATATAGCTTTAAAAATAAACAGATTCTCCAAGAGGCTCTGACCCATCGCTCCTACTTAAATGAGACCCTAAATGCTCTTGCCTCTTACGAAAGGCTTGAGTTTTTGGGGGACAGTCTTTTAAATTTTTTTGTTACTTCAGAGCTTTATCGTTCTTACCCAGATCTTCATGAAGGGGAGCTTTCGTCTTTTAGGGCTAAGCTCGTTTCCAAAGAGGCCTGTAGTTTCTATTTTTCCCACATCGATTTGATATCCTATATCCTCATAGCAAAAGGGGAGCTTGCATCGATAGAGCGCTCAAAGGAGGGGATCATGGCTGATCTTTACGAGTCGATTCTTGGGGCGATCTATTTAGATGGGGGGATCGAGGCTGCAAAGCTTTTTTTCCATAGAACGGGTATGCCCTACTTTGACCATTTACAAAAAAGCTCTAAAAAAGACTATAAGGCCCTTCTTCAGGACTACACCCTTCGCACCCAAAAAAAACTCCCCACCTACGAGCTCCTTTTTGAAGAGGGGCCTGAGCATAAAAAAAGCTTCTTGATAGCAGTTTTTGTAGATGCTGAGGAGGCCGGCAGGGGGCGTGGTGCGACAAAAAAACAGGCTGAACAGGCAGCCGCCATGGAAGCGGTTCTTTACCACGGATGGCAAGATGAGCAAACAAAAGCTAGGTTATAGTTGCAGTTCCTGCAACACCTTTTTTTCTAAATGGAGCGGGATTTGCCCCAAGTGTCAAGAGTGGAACACGCTGCAAGAAGATGTGTTCATCCCTCCAGAAAAAACAAGATTCGAGAGTCACCGCCCGACAGAAAATCGGCCCGAGCTGATCCACGAGATCAAAGCGGAGGAGAAAGAGCGGGTCCAAACGAACATTATAGTTGTCGATCGCTTGCTCGGGGGAGGTGTGGTCGAGGGATCTTTAATACTGGTTGGAGGAGATCCGGGGATCGGTAAATCTACGTTGATGCTTCAGCTCGCAGAGTCGTTCTCTTTGCAAAAAAAAACGGTGCTCTACATTTCCGGAGAAGAATCTAAAGAGCAGGCTGCGATGCGTGCCAAACGTCTTGGGATCAGCACCGATAAGATCTATATTTTTTCTGAAACCCTGTTCTCAGAAATAAAAAAAGCGGTCGATCTGATCAAACCAGATCTTTTGATCATCGATTCGGTTCAAATTGTTTACAAAGGGGATTTGCCATCGCTGCCCGGTTCCGTCACTCAGGTAAAAGAGATTGCGATGGAGGCGATGCACATTGCAAAAGGGCAAAAAATCACGACATTTTTGATCGGGCATGTCACCAAATCGGGTGAGCTTGCCGGCCCAAGAGTTTTAGAACACATCGTCGATACCGTTTTGGATTTCGAAGGGGATCGAGAGCATGGGTACCGGATTTTGCGTTCAACAAAAAACCGTTTTGGCCCGACAGATGAGATCGCCCTCTTTCAGATGGGACCCAAGGGATTGAAAGAGGTATTGAACCCTTCAGAGGCTTTTTTAAAGGAGCGGATTCGGGACATTGCAGGTTCAGTCATTATCCCAACCATGGAGGGATCAAGCGCATTCTTGGTGGAGGTTCAGGCTTTGGTGGCTCCGACAAATTTTTCCACTTCGTCCAGGAAATCAACCGGGTTGGATCAGAATCGGTTGAGCCTTTTACTTGCAGTCCTTGAAAAACGGGTCGGGTACGCATTCCAGTCGGTCGATGTGTTTGTATCGGTCGCCGGGGGGATGAAAATTACAGAACCTGCTGCAGATTTAGGCATATTATTGTCGATCGCATCTTCTTTTTCCAAAAGGGCGATCAATTCAGATACAATTGTAGTCGGAGAGGTGGGGTTGACCGGAGAGGTTCGCTCGGTAAGCCGAATTGAGAGCCGTTTAAAGGAGGCTGTTCATATGGGATTTCGGTATGCTGTAATCCCTAAAAAAAACATGGTGGGTTTGAGCGAATCAATCACTAAAAATCTAACTATTTATGGTGTCGAATTAGTGGAGGAGGCGATCGGGCAACTCTTGTCGAGAAAGGGGGGAACATCTACAATGCAAACCAAAAAAGTGGATTATGCTGGAACTACTTCAACTACTTCAACCTAAAGTCGAGATGGTCCAAGAAGTGGCCACAAAATCAACAAAAAAACAATATCAGGAAAATCAAATGCAAGAACCCTACAAGCTTTTCGAATTGAATTACAGCTACGATGCACTCGAACCTTATATTGATGCTAAAACAGTAGAACTACACTACTCTAAGCACACTAAGACGTACGTGGACAAAGCTAATGAAGCGTTGATCGGCCTTAATAAGCAAGGGATAACCGAAGCCCAAAGCTACGAGCTCTCTAAACAGTTAGACGACAATGTGGGTGGAGTATTGACACACCAACTCTATTTCAATTGCCTGGCTAAGGCAAAAGAAAATGGGGGTACCGGGGGTGTTTATCCGACTCAAGGGGCTTTTTATGACGCCGTGAAAATGCGCTGGGGAAGTTTTGACCAACTCAAAGAGGCCCTCAAAAAAGCGGGATTGTCACGATTCGGATCGGGTTGGGTGTTTTTACACCAAGACCTATCGATCACAACTGCACCCAACCAAGAGTGGCCGAGGGGGAAAAAGCCGATCCTTGGTATCGATGTTTGGGAGCATGCGTACTATCTCAAGTATCAAAATCGACGTGTGGAGTACCTAGATAATATCTTCCACGTGATCAACTGGAACTACGTAGAATCTCTGTTTAAATCCTAAATTAGACAATCAAATGACTTTGATCGATCTCATTCGTCAAAAAAAAGGGGCTAAGCTAGCCAATCAAAAAGTAAATGGGGGGTTTGATGGCTGGGTTAGTTGCCCGAGCTGTCAAAACTTTTTGGAAGAGACAAAGCTGAATCAAAATCATAAAGTATGTCCACTTTGTGATCACCATATAAGGCTATCGGCCCTAGATAGGATACGGCTTATCTGTGATGAGGGGAGTTTTATTGAAAAATTTTCCAACATAGAATCGCTCGATCCTCTAGAGTTTGAAGATACAAAAAAATACAAGGACCGACTCAAAGAAGCACGGTCTACAAGTGGTCTTAAAGATGCTGTTGTGACCGGATTTGGCAAGCTGAGCCGACGCCCGTTTCTGTTAGCTGCCATGGATTTTCAGTTCATTGGGGGCTCTTTAGGCTCCGTCGTCGGGGAGAAATTGACCCGATTGATCGAGGAAGCCATCATGGACAAACTCCCGTTGGTCATCGTATCCCAGTCGGGAGGCGCTAGAATGCAAGAATCGATTTTTTCTTTAATGCAAATGGCTAAGGTATCTCAAGCGATCAAGCGCTTTCATGAGGCGGGCCTTTTTTATGTCTCAGTTTTGACTGACCCAACAATGGGGGGTGTCACCGCATCTTTTGCCTCATTAGGGGATGTGATCTTAGCAGAGCCGAGCGCACTGATCGGGTTTGCAGGCAGTCGTGTGATTGAGCAGACGATCAAGCAAAAATTACCGCCAGATGCGCAAAGGGCCGAATTCCAATTAAGACACGGCATGTTAGATATGATCGTGCATCGCAAGCAAATGAAGTCACGTATTTCGACTTTGTTCAACCATTTTTTAGGAGCTTATGAAACCGATCCAAGTAGCGATTAAAAAAAAGGGCGACTCAGTTCAAACCCCTTTTTATGCGACACGATTATCAGCGGGTGCGGATCTTTCGGCAAATATTGATGAGCCTATAGTGATCCAACCTCAATCCACTCAACTGATTTCGACAGGTCTATTTTTTGAAATTCCAGAGGGGTTTGAAATTCAGGTGCGCCCCCGAAGCGGCCTGGCTTTAAAATTTGGGATTACCGTACTCAATACACCAGGGACGATTGATGCCGATTATAGAGGGGAGCTGAAAGTCATTTTGATCAATCACTCCAATCAACCGTTCATTGTTGAACCGCGTATGCGGATTGCTCAAATGGTTCTTGCCAGAGTGGAGCAGGCAGAATTTTTCGAGGTCGAAACTCTTGAGCACTCTGAAAGGGGCTCGGGGGGATTTGGTCATTCCGGGGTCTAAAATGAATCATTTGGAAGTACCGCTCGAGACTTTTTTATCGCCCGAATCGATCCTTTTTTTTGACCAGGTGGATCAAAAAGAGGTGATTGAAGAGTTATTTAAAACGCTTCATCCCCCGCTGGAGGGATTTGATCTTTTACAAATTCAGCAGAAGATTTTTTTTAGAGAGCATCTCTCATCTACTTGTATTGGCTCACAAATTGCTATCCCTCACCTCAAGGTACAGGGACTAGAGCGCTTCTATTTGGCTTTGGGTATTCACAAAGAGGGGATTGAATGGGGCGCAATCGATGGGATGGCTGTTAGGCTGATTTTGTTGATTTTGGGACCGGAAGTCGATCCTATCCATTATCTAAATTTTTTATCGAACTTGACGAAGCGATTAAAAAACCATAAGCTCAAAGAGAAACTTTTGGGTTCTAGCAGCCCCCAAGAGGCATATCAGATATTTATGACCGAGGATGAATCATGGATCTAAAGTTAGAAGAAGTCGCATCGCTATTGCATGTATCTACATCGACCGTCGAGCGTTGGGTTCAAGAGCACCACCTGCCTTCTTACCGATTGCAAGGGCAATTGCTGTTTTCCCGCTCTGAAGTCGAGGGTTGGATTTTGCAGCAGTCGTTTAAAAATGATGATCTCTTGTTTCATAAAGAAGAAAATCAAGAGGGGGGGTGGCAAACATTTTCCCTGTATCGAGCTATCCATCGTGGCGAAGTTGTATTCATCGAATCCAGTTCAAAAGAAAGTGCGATCGAACAGGTCATTTCAAGCGTTGCTAAGGATTTAGGGATTGATCAAGGCTCTATGGTCGAGCTTCTGATTGACCGGGAGAACTTAATGACAACCGCTTTGGGTCAAGAGGTGGCGATCCCCCATACAAGAGAGTGTTTGATCCGCGGCCCCCACGATGTGGTGGTCGTTGCGATACCCACACAGCCGATCGAATGGGGTGCACTCGACAACAAAGGGGTGAAAGTTTTATTTTTCCTTTTTGCCTGCGACGATAAGCGCCACTTGAATCTTTTGGGAAAGATTGCCCACCTCACCGCCAACAAAACCTTGATCGATAAAATCAAAACCGGGGTCGAGAAATCGACTCTTTTGAATTGGATTCGAGAGTGGGAGCAGACCCTAATTCAAAAAACGGCCTTCAAGGTGGGTTAGATTTTTATTTGCCAAAAGAAATAAAAAAGGTCCAAAAGTCGATACTTTTGGACCTTTTTATTGTATTCAAAAATGGGGTTATTTTTTGACCATTAGGCTTTCGCTAGAGCCGATGTTCTCATCTTCCGGCATCACCTCAGTGTCAAAGTGGATGATTCCCTCTTCAACACGAGTTTTGAATCGGGTCATCGTGTCGGGATTTTGTTTCAAAATGAGTTCGGCTAGTGGCTCTTCAATATGGCGCTCGACCGCTCTTCTCAAAGGTCTTGCCCCTTGATCCACCGAGTAGCCCTTTTCGATAATGAAATCGATCACAGGCTCGGTGTACTCGAGGAACACAAACTTTTTGATACAGCGTTGGTGCAGTTTTTCAAGCTCTAGCAACGCAATTTTGCGCAGATCTTCCTTTTTGAAGGGGAGGAAAATGATCTGGTCATCTAGACGGTTGATCAACTCTGGGCGGAAGAATTTGCTTGCCGCTTTGAGTATCCCATCACGGATCGCCGCTTCTGGCACTTCTATATCTCCTGCACCAAATCCTAGATTAGAGCGGTTTGCAAATTGCTCTGAACCGAGGTTGGATGTCAAAATGATGATGGTGTTTCTAAAATCGACTTTTCGACCTAAAGAGTCTGTAAGCTGACCATCCTCTAAAATCTGTAGAAGGATGTTTGCTACATCGTGATGCGCTTTTTCAATCTCGTCAAACAAGACAACACAATGGGGACGCTGACGCACCCTTTCGGTAAGCTGGCCTCCCTCTTCATGACCTACGTATCCTGGAGGCGAACCGATCATACGAGCGACGGTATGCTTTTCCATGTATTCGGACATGTCAACGTGGATCAATGCATCGCTGGAGCCAAACATGTAGTTTGCAATCGATTTAGCCAAATGGGTTTTTCCCACCCCTGTCGGACCCAAGAAAAGATAGGAGCCGATGGGACGGTGAATATCCTTGATGTCTGCTTTGCTGCGGATGAGCGCTTTACAGCAACGCTCGATCGCTTTGTCTTGGCCAATCACCCATTTTCTTAGGGTGTTCTCCATCAAGATCATCCTCTCGTGCTCAGACTCGGATAGTTTTTTGAGCGGGATCCCTGTAGTGGTTGCTAATACCTCAAGAATGTGCTCTTCCATGATTTCGATACGGGCTTCATCTTTCGATTTTTGCCAGTCAGTGAATACTTTTTTCTGCTCATCGATGAGATTTTTTTCATTGTCACGTAGACGGGCAGCTTTTTCGTAATCTTGTTGAGCGATCGCGACCTC
>CAXNCP010000015.1:0-8526 GCA_964200935.1 Chlamydiia bacterium
AAGATTTAAAAATAATGGTAGAATTGAATCAAGAGGTCGCAGATATTTTAAAAAAAGGGAACAGCCGCTACGACGCCCTTTTAAGCTTTTATGATCGGGATCTCGTTTATCAGACAATTGAATCGCTTTTTAGTCCACTAGAAAAAAAATTGACCGAGGTCATCAGAGAAAAAAAGTATCCAAAAAGAAAACCAATTCCAATTCCAGCACCTATAGAGGTACAAAAAAAAATCTGCGAAAGAGTGGTTCAGTTGATTGCCCCAGGATCTTTATTGAAGGAGTCGACCCATCCTTTTTGCGATATGCTTGGTCCAAAAGATGTCCGTTTAACCACCCGATATAACCCCCAGGATCTTTTTGAAGCCCTTTATTCCACTCTTCACGAACTGGGTCACGCACTTTATGATCAGCAACTTCCCCATGAAAAGCCTTATCCCTTAAATCAGGCCCTCTCCTTGACTGTCCACGAAAGCCAATCAAAACTATTTGAGACCTGTATCGGGGGCTCCACCGAATTTTTAGAGTACTTACACACCCTTTTCAAAGAGCACATCCCCCATTTTAACCTCTCACTCAAAGAGCTGGTCGATTCACGCCATGCTATTGCACCCAATCCGATCCGGATCGATTCGGATGAGTTTACCTACCCATTGCACATCATTTTCCGCACAAAAATCGAACGTGACCTAATTGAGGGGAACTTAAGTGTTTCTGATCTTCCTGAGGTTTTTAGGGGCTATCAGAAAAATTTATTGAATCTCGATGTGACCAATGACAGTGAGGGGTGTATGCAAGACATCCACTGGGCAGCGGGCTATTTTGGATATTTCCCCACTTATCTTACCGGCTGCATGTTTGCTGCCGACCAGAATGCCAAAATGAATGAAGGGTTCCATCTATCATCAAATTTGCGCCATGGAGACATCGGGGCTGTGCGCAAATGGTTGAAAGATCATATTCACAGCCATGGAAGCTCTCTTTCGCTAAACGAGCTTCTACACGCCTCAACAAAAAAAGAGCTCTCATCAGAGCGCTATTTTGCTTACCTACAATCCCGATTTTTAGCCTAGAAAACAAAAAAAAAGCCCGCTCTCGGAAGAGTCGGGCTTGATAACACCACCAATTGGTAGATAAACTAACGCTTGGAGTATTGGAAACGGCGACGTGCACCACGTTGTCCGTATTTTTTACGCTCTCTGCGTCTTGGGTCTCTACGAAGGTACCCTTGAGCTTTAAGCTGGGTGCGCAAGAATTCGTTTTCCAACAAAATCGCACGTGCAACGCCAAGACGGACTGCCTCTGCTTGAGCCATCAATCCACCACCGCAAACACGGATGAAAATGTCATATTTGTCTAAAAGCTCAGCAAGCTTCAAAGGAGAAAGGGCAGTTTCAACTTGGCTGGCGATAGGGAAGTATTCTTCCATTTTTTTGTCGTTAACGATTCTTTCGTTCTTTGTAGCAGGACGAAGACGGACGCTAGCAACAGCCGTTTTTCTTCTTCCGATGGCGACTACTTCCTGAAGTTTTTGCATGTTAAAATCGGTCCTTATCCTTAAAGCTTAATCATCTCAGCAGTCATCCCGTGATTTTCATCTTTGTAAACACGGAGTTTCTTGATTTGCTCGTGAGCAAGCGTTGTTTTAGGCAACATTCCTTTAACAGCATGCTCAATGATGTATCCTGGGTTACGCTCTTTCATCGTACGGAAAGGAACCTCGCGGCGTCCTCCCATCCATCCGGTGTGGTAACCATAAATTTTATTTACCTCTTTGGTGCCGGTAACGACGATGTCTTTCGCGTTCACAACAACAACAGCGTCCCCTAAATCCACATTTGGTGTGAATACAGGTTTGTGTTTGCCTGTCAAAATTTTAGCGATCTCTGAAGACAAGCGCCCAAGAGTCTTACCTTTCGCGTCGATCAAAAAAGTATTTTTTTTACTTTCAGATCGTTGAAATGTTTTGGTCATTTTCAAGTTGGGTTGCATTTCGATCCTTTTTGGGGGCAATAGTACCCCTTTTTTCGATTTAAGACAAGCTTCTTCTATCCTCTCGCCTTAAGTCCCTTGTTGAGAAAACGATGTTAGGGTAATCTTTTTAAATTATGAAAACAAAAGATCCAAAAACTTTTTTTATAAGAACGTACGGCTGCCAGATGAATGAGCTAGAGAGCGAGGTCATGGTTGGCCAGCTCAAACGGAGAGGTTTAAAAAGAGTACTTGACGAGTCTGCGGCCGATCTTTTGCTCTACAATACCTGCTCTATTCGCGATCTTGCAGAGAGGAAGGTGATGGGCAAGCTAGGGCAACTGGGACGCTCTAAAATGCGCAATAAGCTTATTGGGGTGACCGGCTGCATGGCGATGGCCAAAAAAGAGACCCTTTTCAAAAAGCTCCCCCATGTCGATTTTGTCATCGGGACAAACAACCTCTCGGAATTAAATAATGTTCTTGACGACGTGATCGACTCTGGCCAGCAACAGATCCGCACAGAGGGGGAATATGATGCCCTCGACTATACGATCGCTGAACGCGAGCACAAGATCAAAGGCTACGTCTCCATCATCCGCGGTTGTGACAAATATTGTACCTACTGTGTCGTCCCCTACACTCGTGGACAAGAGGTCTCTAGACCCCACGAAGAGATTGAAAGAGAGGTACGTGACATGGTGCAAAAAGGGTACAAAGAGGTCACCCTTTTAGGCCAAAATGTAAATAGCTACGGAAAAGACCGCCCTGAAACAGGTGTCTTTTTCCACGATCTTCTCTATAAGCTCGATAAAATTGAGGGGTTGGAGCGTGTCCGCTTTTTGACCTCTCACCCGATTGATATTAGCGTTGAGCTGATGGAGGCTGTGCGCGATTTAAGGACCGTTTGTGAATTTGTCCACTTTCCGTTGCAAGCCGGTTCTAATCGGATCTTGAAAAAAATGCACAGAATCTACACAAAAGAGCAGTACCTAGAAAAGGTTGCCCTTCTTAGATCGATAGCACCGAACGCAAAATTAGGGACAGATATCATTGTCGGATTTTGCTCTGAAACAGATGCAGAGTTTGAAGAGACCTACCAGCTCTTTGATGAGATCAGCTTCTCAGTGGCTTTCATCTTTGCTTACAGCCCAAGAAAAGGGACACCAGCGATGCGATGGGCCGATGATGTACCCGAAGAGGTCAAGCAAGAACGCCTTCATCGCCTTTTAAACCTGTATGAAAAGAAAGCGGCCGAAGAGCGTATGGGATTGATCGGCACCCAAATGGAGGTCCTTGTTGAGGGGGTCAATAAAAACGGTCAGCTCAAAGGGACAACCCGCTGCTGGAAAAATGTTGTACTCGATGGAGACGAAAGTTTGATCGGATCTCTGCAAAAAATTGATATTCATGGGTTCAATCACAGCACACTCACCGGGCAAATCCATAGACCGCTCATTTTGACTTAAGCCTTGAAAAACCACCTTCAAGAGGTGGTTTTTTTATAGATGCTTTTCAAACCAATCTTCGTCTACTATTTTGACACCCGCGGCCTTAGCTTTTTCCAGCTTGGACCCGGCATCTTCCCCTGCTAAGAGGTAATCTGTTTTTTTTGTCACGCTGTTGACTACAGTCCCCCCATGTTGATGGATCAAATCGCTCGCCTGCTGGCGCGTGTACCTTGAAAGGGTACCCGTAAGACAAAATGTCTTCCCATGAAAAAGATGGCCCGTATCTGTAACCTTTTTTTCGGCTGTCGGGTGCACCCCCGCCTCGATAAGCAGCTCGATGTCCTCTTTATGGAGCGCACTATTCAGATAATTGACGATTGCATCGGCCGTTTTCTCCCCGATCCCGTCAATCTTGAGTAGAAGATCTTTATCCACCTCTAAAAAGTGTTTTAAGGAGCCTAACCTTTGGGCTAGAAGGTGAGCCGACTGGGCGCCCACATGCGGAATACCCAAACCTAAGATGAACCGATCCAAGGATCTTTTTTTCGATTCTTGAATACTATCATAGAGATTTTGGGCCGACTTTTCTTTGAATCCAGGAAGCTCTAAAAGATCCTCCTTGGTCAACTTGTAAAAATCGCTAGGTCTTTGCACCATGTTTGACTCAAACAGTTTTTCGACCACTTTCTCCCCAAGATGTTCAATGTCCATTGCCCCCTTGGCCACGAAGAAGGTCAATCTGCGCATCCCTTGGGCAGGACAACCTAGCGTATTCGGACATCGGACGGCAACTTCTCCCCCCACCTTTACGACCTTACTATCGCAAAACGGGCAATGTTTCGGCATGGACCATTTTTCGCTCTGTTTGGGCCGCTTATCCAGCTCAACTTTTACCACCTGGGGAATGATCTCCCCCGCCTTTTCGATGAAAACAGTATCCCCTACACGGATATCTTTGCGATCCACCTCCTCTTCATTGTGCAAACTAGCCCTGCTGATAGTGGAGCCGGCTAAAAAAACCGGTTCCAATTCTGCAACAGGGGTCAAAACACCGGTACGACCCACCTGTATGGTAATGCCCAAAACCTTAGTCACCGCTTGCTCAGGTGCGAACTTATATGCAACAGCCCAGCGTGGCGACTTCCCGGTCATCCCCATCGATTCGTAATACTTTGTGTCATCGAATTTGATCACAATCCCATCGATATCGAATGCAAGTTCATGCCTATTTTTTGCGACAAACTGGATGTACTCCTCAATGTCTTTTAGGGAGTGGGCTTTTTTCAAAAATCTTGAATCCAAGACAGGGAAATGGTGCTTTTTTAAATAAGGGTGGACATCACTTTGAAGGGAGATATCGTGGCCAAAACTCACTTGGTAAGTGATCAAGTTTAGATGCCTTTTATAAACCTCTTTGGCATCCAGCAATTTCAAAGATCCGGCACAAGCATTACGCGGATTGGCCCAGAGCTCTTGCCCCTCGTCTTGGCGTTGCTCGTTCATTAGTAGAAAATCATTTTTGGACAAATAAACCTCGCCACGAACCTCTAAAAGATCGGGAACGTCTTTTTCTCTGAGATGCATGGGAAGTGTCGGGATCGTTTTTACGTTTTGAGTCACGTCATCCCCTTTTTTGCCATCTCCCCTCGTGATCGCTTGAACCATAAAACCTTTCTTGTAGCGGACCGCAATCGCTACTCCATCGATTTTAAGTTCTAAAGAAAAGGTGGGGTGGGTCAGACGGGTAAGTTTTTTGACACGATCGATAAAATCTTGAATTTCCTCAATCGAATAGGTGTTTTGAAGCGAAAGCATCGGCGCTAAATGGTCGGCCTGTTTGAATCCCCTCAGCTTCCCTTCATCGACCCTTTGAGTAGGTGAAGATGAGACAATCCAATCGGGATGAAGAGCCTCGATCACTTCCAGTTTTTTTGTGAGTTGATCGTATTCGTAATCTGAAATGACCGGTTTACATTCTACATAATAGTGACGATCATGATCGCGAAGGGTTTCAATCAGTTCTTCGTATTCAGCTTGTGTGACCTTCAAAATCCACCTCAAATATCATATTAGCGAGCGGGGCCAAATGGATCTCTACTCCAATCGGCCATCCATGTTCGTTAAAGATAATGACAGGATTTGGGTTTGTTTTTCCACTACCGTGAAATTTTTCGTCATCGCTATTGAGCCTTTCAGTGATTTTTCTGACTCCCGGTATCCAGATCACATAGTTTCCATGATAACTCGATGTCATGTGATCTACGATCAAAAATGTTTTTTTTGAGCCTCTGCGTACGTAGGAAAAAACATTTCGATCCAGATCGGAAAAATCGATCCATTGAAAACCAAAGTGTTCAAAATCATGCAGCCAAAAGGGATCTTCTTCTTTGTATAAGTGATTGATCGCACGGACATAGGCATGCACACCTTTTTGAAAACCGTGGTCCAAAAGATGCCAAGGGAGCGATCTTTTTTCCGACCACTCCTGACCATCTGCTATCTCATACCCCATAAAAAAGAGCTTTTTCCCGGGCATACTCATGGTATGTCCAACCAATAATTTGAGCTGGCTAAACTTGGAAAAAGGGTCCCCCGGCATTTTCTCCATCAGGCTCCTTTTGCCGTGCACCACCTCATCATGGGATAGTGGTTTGAGGTACTTTTCGGTGTAGTAGTAAAGAAGCGAAAATGTGATGTCGTTATGGTGAAAACGGCGATAAATCGGATCCAATGAAAAAAACCGCAAGGTGTCATTCATCCATCCCATCTGCCACTTCAAGTCAAATCCAAGTCCACCCCAATTCAGAGGGTGTGTTACCCCTTTATAATCGGACGAATCTTCAGCGATCATCAAACAGCCCGGCACTAGCTCATGCGCAATCGAATTGAGATGCTTGATCATTTCGATTGCTTCGATATCTGAGTTTCCGCCGTGCTGATTCATTGACCACTCTCCGTCGTTGCGGCCATAGTCTAGGTAAAGCATGGAAGCAACGGCATCTAATCGCAAGCCGTCCACGTGGAGCTCCTTTAACCAATAAAGGGCGCTGGCGATGAGGAAATTTTTTACTTCGTTACGCCCATAATTAAAAATCTTAGTACCCCAGTGTGGATGCCATCCTCTCTTGGGGCAATCATGCTCATACAGATGGGTCCCATCAAAAAAGGCGAGTGCATGAGCATCTTGGGGGAAATGGGCACCTACCCAGTCGACAATGACGCCGATGTCTGCCTGGTGAAAGGCATCGATCAACTCTTTAAATTGATCAAGCGTACCATAACGCGATGTGGGTGCAAAATAACCGGAGCATTGATAGCCCCAAGACTCATCGAGCGGGTACTCGGTCACAGGCATAAACTCCACATGGGTATAACCCATATTTTTCACATAGGGTACTAAATGATGGATCAGATCGATATAGGTTTTTGCGTCATGATGAAAAGTTCCAAGGTGGACCTCATAAATATTCATCGGACGATTTTTAAAATCATAAAATGGGCGCTTATCGACCCAAGCTTGGTCACCCCAACGATAGGTCGATTTATCAACAATGACCGCACTCGGTGATGATTTATGCTCAATTTGAAAGGCAAACGGATCGAGCTTATCGAAAATCTGACCCGTTTTTGTATGTACACGGAAAAGATAGCGTTGGTATAGGGGTATTTTGGGGATAAAAATCTCAAAAACACCCGAAGAACCCACCATTCGCATCGGGTGCATTATAGGATCAAAATAGTTGAAATCTCCGGATAAAAAAACACGTTTGGCATTTGGAGCCCAAACCAAAAACTTGACCCCTTGAACCCCTTGCTGCACACAAGCATTTGCACCAAGCATTTTGTAGAGTTCGTAATGGACACCTTCATTGAAATAGTGGGCATCATGTGGCCCTAGAGTAGGCCAAAAAGCATAGGGGTCGTATCGATCCCCTTCAATCAGGTAGTCTTCAAACGATACCTGATGAGACGTTGGATATTCAAAAATGGGGAGGTCACCCACCCGGTTTGCTTCTACCAAGGCTCCTTTGAATAAAAAAGAAAAGCGGTCGTAACCGGGCCTATAAAAGCGGATAGAGTGATCTGAAGGACCTAAAAAAGTGTGTGGGTTGCGATAAAAATTATCGTCTAAATTGATCAAGAAATGCGTACTCCCCTTTTTTCAAAGAGATCGTATGCGACGGAACAATAGGCCCATTTTGCATTTTATGGTCTTTACGGATGCGCATAGTTTGCATTTTACCGGGAAGGTTCAAATTCCACTCACCTGTAGCATGTGCTTGCATCACGATCCTCTTCACCTCCCTTTTAGACCATTCAAACGTAATGGTCAAATCTTTTGGATAAAGGCAAAGACGACCCGAATCAAGCTTAAATGGCAGGTTAGGCAGAAATTGTAAAGAAGGACCCTCCTGCTCAAAAAAGTAGGAGCGGATCTGACGGTATCCGGCTTCAAGAACACCAAGCGATTTTGGGGCAAATAAATCTTCGAGATGATCAAAGTAGAATGGTTTGAGCTCGCCAAACGTGTAATCTCCAAAAGGGGTCTTTGTCTGTCCTAACAAGAACCAGGCCGGTAGCAACTGCTCAAGCGCAAGATTACGTCCATTTTTTTCCACGTCAAAGTACTGGTGATTTCCAAGGTCAAGTTGCTCCAAGAACTGAGGACGAGCACAATCAAGATCTAGAGCGGCCAAAAGATTTTTCCCCTCAAAGATCCCTTTTGGGGTAATCAATATATGGGCTTGTCGCTGATTTTGGCGGTGGTTGATCCGAATTTGTTGCCGGCACAACTCTAATTGGGTACTCATTGATTGACGATCAATCGGTTTTGAAAAAAGCCATTTTTGATCACCCAAACTCACACCCTCGTGCGATATTGAGAAAACATGGTTTGTTCCGGGGAGGATAGCCTTCAGGCGATGACGCGACGAACTGGGTGATGCTAAACGTCTAAATTGAAACCAAGACACCGATGAGAGCCTCTTTTTGATTTTCCACAAGATTTACTTTTACAAATCGATTTTTTTCCAATATGGGGCCCTCGATTTGAACGGGCATAAAATTTGCCGTGTGCCCATAATTGTGCGCCTCTACAAGCACCTCA